>JALZEG010000119.1 GCA_030862185.1 Actinomycetota bacterium | reverse complement strand
GGCCGAAGCCGCCGGATGGCCGGTGCTCGCGGAGCCCGCGTCCGGGCTGCGCTGCGGGCCGCAGGCGGTCTCGGCATACGAGGCGCTGCTCCGCAGCGGCTGGGCCGACGAGCACCGGCCCGACTTCGTCCTGCGCGTCGGCAAGATCGGGATCTCGCGCGTCGTCAACGCCTACTTCGGCCACGACATCGAGCAGGTGCTCGTCGACCCGGCGGGGAGATGGCTCGACCCCGAGCGGACGGCACACCGGGTCGTCGCCGCCGACCCGGGGCTGCTGTGTGCGGCCGCGGCCGAGCGCGTCGCGGCGCGCGGCGCGGGCGACTGGTGCAATGACTGGGTCGCCGCTGACTCGGCCGCGCGCGCCGCGATCGACGGCGTCCTCGACGCCCGGGAGGGTGTGTCCGAGCCGCGTGTGGCACGGGACCTGGCGCGGTACGCGCCCGAGGGAGCGACGCTCGTCGTCGCCGCGAGCATGCCCGTGCGCGACCTCGACTGGTTCATGGCCCCCCGGACCGGGCTGCGGATAGTAGGCAACCGCGGCGCTAACGGGATCGACGGGTTCGTGTCGACGGCTCTGGGCGTCGCGCTCGTGTCCGGGGGCCGCATGCTCGCGCTCGCGGGCGACCTCTCGATGCTGCACGACCAGAACGGGCTCCTGCTCGCGCGCCGCGAGGACGTCGCGGCGACGTTCGTCGTGGTCGACAACGACGGGGGCGGGATCTTCTCGTTCCTCCCGCAGGCGGGCGGCGTCCCCCACTTCGAGGCGACGTTCTCGACGCCGCACGGCGTCGCGTTCGCCGACCTCGCGCGCGTGTACGGCTGCGGCCACCGGACGATCGAGAAGGCCGGCGAGCTGGCGGCCGCGCTCGAAGACGCGGCCCGGGCGGGCGGCGTGCAGCTGGTCGAGGCGCGCACGGACCGCGACGCGAACGTGGAGCTGCACCGCGAGCTGTGGGCCGCCGTTGCCGCCGCTGTATCGCGCTAGCTCGCCTTCCGGCGCTCCTCAGGCCCCCTCGAGCGCGGACATCATCGCCCTCAGCTTGACCCGCGTCTCCTCGAGCTCGTCCTCCGGCTCGGACGCCGCGACGATCCCGTTGCCGGCGAACAGCCGCCCCCGCGCGCCGTCGAATTGCCCGCAGCGGAGCGCGATCCCCCACTCCCCGTCGCCCGCCGAGTCGACCCACCCAACCGGGCCGCTGTAACGGCCGCGGTCCATGCCCTCGAGGCGGCGGATCAGCTCCAGCGCCTCCGCGCGCGGGGTGCCGCACACGGCCGCGGTCGGATGCAGCAACCCCGCGAGGTCGAGCGCGGTCGCATCCGTGGCGAGACGCCCCTCGACGCGCGTGCTCAGGTGCTGCGCGTTCGCGAGCCGGAGCAGGCCGGGGCCCTCGACGGTCAGATCGGAGCAGACCTCTCGCAAGGGCTCCGCCACGGAGTCGACCGCGAACGCGTGCTCGGCGAGGTCCTTCTCGGACGTCATCAGCCCCCGCGCGAGACGCTCGTCGCCGGCCGCGTCGGCACCGCGTGCCACCGTCCCCGCCAGGACGACCGAGCGCACGAGGTCGCCCGAACGCGCGACGAGCAGCTCCGGCGTCGCGCCGACGAGCCCATTGCACGAGAACGTGAAGCATCCCGGGAACCGCGCCGCGAGGCGCGTGAGCAGCAGCGGGACGTCGAACGGCTCCTCCGACCACACCAGCACGTCCCGCGCGAGCACGGTCTTGTCCGCCTCGCCTCCGCGGATCGCGTCGACCGCCGCGGCGACGGATTCGAGCCACGCGACCTCGGAGATCGTCGAGCCGCCGTAGCGGACGCGTCCTGCAGCCGCCGGGGCGCGCGGGCGCAGCAGAGACGACGGCTCGGTGTCGCCCGTCGTAGTGATCCACGCGCGGCCGCCTCTCCTCGTCCACACGACCGCCGGGACTACGAGCACGGAATCGCTCGACGTAGGGTCGAACGCGAAGCTCCCGAACGCGAGCGCACGCGCGCCGGGCTCCACGTCCATAGCGGCGAAGACCTCCCGCAGGCGCGCCGCCGCGCGCGCGAACCGGTCGTCGCCGGAGCCGACCTCGATCCGGGCCGCCTCGCCCGCGGCGACGATCCCGTCCCCGCCGTTCAACCAGACGACCGGCCGCTCGAGTTGCGCCGCGACCTCCAGCAGGTCGGCATCCGCGACGGGCCGGGCGCGGACCTGCAGCGCCGCACGCGTGCTCACCGGCGGGTCCCCGTCAGGAGCTGCACGGCGCCGAGCCCCATGTGCTGCGCACTCGCGTCGGGGAACCCGGCGGCCCGGAGCCGCTCGAGCAGGCCCTCGGTCGGCGGGAGGTACGCCGTGGAGCGGGGGAGGTAGGCGTAAGCGTCCCTGTCCGAGAGCAGCCCGCCGATCAGCGGCACGACCTTGTGGAAGTAGAGGTGGTGGCCGGCGCGCAGCACGGCCGACCGCGGCTCCGAGACCTCGAGCAGCGCGATCCGTCCGCCGGGGCGCACGACCCGCGCCAGCTCCTCGAAGAGGCGGCCGACGTCGGTGACGTTCCGCAGCGCGAAGCCGCACGTCGCGGCGTCGACGCTCCCGTCGCGCAACGGGAGCCGCAACGCGTCCGCCTGGAGCAGCGGCGCGTCCGTGCGCGCGGCGCGCAGCATCCCCATGGAGAAGTCGGCGCCGACGACGAAGTGCCCCGCCGCGGCGATCTCCCTGCAGAAGTCGCCGGTGCCGCACGCGACGTCGAGCACGACCGCGCCGGGACCCAGAGACAAAAACCGGATCGACCGGCGTCGCCAGCCGGTGTCCATCCCGAACGTCATCACGCGGTTGACGAGGTCGTAGCGCGGCGCGATCGAGTCGAACATCGACCTCACCGCTTCGACCTTCTCCCGGCCGACCGGCAGTCGTTTCGGACGCGCCACCTAGGAGCCCGTCGCAGAAGACTCGAGCCGCCGTTGCGCCTCCGCGATCAAGAGCCTGCGGAAGTGGCTGCCGACGAGCGCGCCGGTCGCCGGAAGCATCTTCGAGAACGCCTCCGTCAGGCGCGCCGCGGCGTCCTCGTCGCTCGGCGCCTGGCCGCGGATCGGGTCGCGCACGAACCTCACGAAGAGGTCGACCGCGCGTTCTGCGACGGGGCGCATCGCCGCGTCGTGCTCGCGCGCGAGCGCGAGCAGCTCGCCGAGCGGCAGGCCGGCCTCGAGCAGCTGCAGCCCGGCCGCGACCGCGGCCGCGTCGTCGCCCGTGTATACCGGGCCGTCGTCGGTCTGCCGCGGGACGAGCAGGCCCTCGCGCTCGACCGCCTGGAGCAGCGCCGGCGAAACGCCGGTGCGGGCCGCGAGCTCGTCGAGCGAAAGAAAGCCGTCGCCGTCAGACGCTCCCGCAACCGGCGTCTCGAGCGCGGCCACGAGGGCCTGGTCGGCGGCGTCGAGGTCGCCCGTGAGCAACCGCCCGATCGACGCGAGCGTGAAGCCCTTCTCCTTGAGGTCGCGGATGCGCCGGAGGGTCTCGAGGTGGGCCTCGCCGTACCAGGCGACGCGCCCCGCGCGCTCGGGCTGCGGGAGCAGCCCGCGGGCCTGGTAGAAGCGGACGGTGTCCACGCTGACCCCGGCCCGGGAGGCGAGCTCGTCGACCCTGTATCTCATGAGCAACCACTCTACGAGTGGTGGCTCGTATAGTCGACTCTTGGTGCTGCGCTCGAGAAGTTACGAGCGTCGGGTCTTCTGAACGTTCTTCAATTGGCCGCTCTTCAGCGCCTCCCGTACGGCGGCGCTCTTTCCCGTCTTCGAGCCCGCCACGACCACGCGTCCTCCCACGGCCGACCGTATGACGTACGCGGCCCCCCGGCCTGCCTTGCCCGTTGATCCCTTCCCTGCTCTAGCCAACGCGCTCCTCCTGGCCGGTTCGGTAGCTCACGAAGCAGTATGCAACGCTCAGTGAAGTGAAGCACAGCGCCGCGGCGATCCCCAGCGTCTTCCAAGCGATCGCCACGGTCGATTCCGCCACGTCGGCTCCGATGATCAACGCGCCGACGCAGGCGGAGAGGGCCGACACGGCCACTGCCGCTCGGACGCCCGCGAGGAGGTCCGTCGCGATCCTGTGCTCACCGGGCCGAAGCACGAACCCCGCAACGACACCTGGCGCTGCCAGGAGCAACGGGAGGGTGCGCCCGTGCATTGTCTCGGTGATGCGGCCATCCACGAAGAAGAAGAGGAACACGGCCGCGATGACCGCAGATGTGAAGAGAGCTGCGCGCACCAAGCCCGAGCGAGGCGACAACAACCATATCGACGCGATCCCGTCCGCCCCCAACGGAGCGTCCGGCGCATAGATGTGAGCTCTCCTACCGACGATCTCCCCCGCGTAACGCTGTTGAAGCTCGCCGTCGTGCGTCGGGTTCAGCACGAGTTCGGCTCGTCCGACTTCGAGGCCCTGCGGGCCCTCGAATTCGCAGTGGTATGTCTGACCTTCGCCCACACCTTGTACATCAACGTGAAACTGAGCGGGGCGCCACCCAGCCATCGAAGTCCAACGATGCCATCGGGCGGTCGCGACTCTCTCTAGCGGCTGGGAGTACGAGATCTTCATGACGCGCCGAACTCTGCTCGTGTCCGGAACCTCGACGAGGAGTAGGAACTTCGTCGCCATCCACTCCGCGTACTCCTGGAAGAGCGGGAGTGCGAGGTGTTGCCTCAGGCCAGGATCGGGACCGGCGGTGATGGAGGCCAGCACCGAGAGCGCAGTCTCGGGATCCCGCCGGCGATCGATTTCAAGTCCGCCAGGATGTGAGCAGGGACCTGGGGGTCGGGATTCGTCGGACCGGCCAAGAGGACTTGCACGACTCTCGCAAGTAGCGACCAGGCGACGAAGCCGTTCTCCTCCGCGTTGAGCACCGCGAGCGCGGCGCCGCTTTCATCACGAACGTCGAGGTTCACCAGCGGCCTCTTCTCGAGAAGGGTCAGCGGCACCAGGGGCGGACCCGTGCGAGGTCGTGCCTCCTCGCCGGGAAGGTCGAAATCGACGCTCATTCGCCGGTGGACGCTCGATCCGTCGAGGAAGGACACCGTCTCCACTCGCCGGTGGACCCAGTCCTCCGGGTCGTCGAGCAGGACGAACATAGCGCCGCCGAGCCAAAGATCAGGTTCGTCCTCCTCGCTCAACAAGGGCAGTCTCGGGAACATGAGCTGACGCTAAAGGTGCCGTGTGACAGGTATGCGGATTCGCCGGTCGCCGCCTTGCTCGACGCCGGACTTTGCCCGGCCCCCGACCTAGGATCGGTGCGATGACGTCGCGCGCGGACTCCCGGTCGGAGTGGGTCCAGGGCCACCTGGCCGAGGCGGCGCGGATCGCCACCCTCCTCACCGCAGACCCCGCCCGCG
>JALZEG010000110.1 GCA_030862185.1 Actinomycetota bacterium | reverse complement strand
CGGTGAACCCTTCGTCCGGCAGCGACGAACGCGCCGCCTCCAGGGCGTGCGCCGCGGCGCGCTCGAGCCGCTCGCGACTCAGCTGGTTCGTCGTCGCGGTCGCGAGCCGCCCGCCGGCGACGACGCGGACTTCGACGCGCAGCTCGTCGCGCTCGGTGTTCTGGATGATCTGCGAGTTCGCGTACCTCGTGACGCCGGCGCTCGACGCGTGCACGGTGACCTCGACGCCGTCGGTGCCGGGCCAGCCGAGGACCGCGGCCGCGGCGGCGCGTGCCTGGTCGCCGCTCACGCGCAGGTCGCTCACTGCGCCGTCCCGGTCGAGACGTTGCGGAACCGGGCCGGCGCGGTCCCGTGCCCGACGCGCATCGTCTGTCCGGGCTGTCCCTTCCCGCAGTTCGGGGTGCCCCAGACCTTCCATTCCTCCGGCCCGGCGATCGCGTCGCAGCCGGCCCAGAAGACGGGCGTGATGCCGGTGTAGCGCGGGTTCCGGAGCATCCGGCCGAGCCGCCCCTTCTTGATCTCCCACGCGATTTCGCACCCGAACTGGAAGTTCTTGCGCTTGTCGTCGATCGACCACGACTTGTTCGTGGCCATGTAGATGCCGTCGTCGACGTCGGCGAGGAGGTCGTCGAGCGAACCGCGGCCCGGCAGGAGGTTGACGTTCGTCATCCTGATCAACGGGAAGTTCTCCCAGCCCTCGGCCCGCATGGTCCCGTTCGACCGGTCCGCCCCGAGCGCCGCGGCCGTCTCGCGCGACGTCTGGAAGCCGACGAGGATCCCGTCGCGCACGAGGTCGACGCGCTGTGCCTCGACGCCCTCGTCGTCGTAGGCAAACGTCCCCAGCCCTCCGGGCGTCGTCGCGTCCGAGGTGATGCTCACGAGCTCGGAGCCGTAACGCAGGGAGCCGAGGTCGGGGATGCCGACGAACGAGGTCCCGGCGAACGCGGCCTCCATCCCGAGCACGCGGTCGAGCTCGGTGGGATGACCGACCGACTCGTGCACCTGGAGCATGACCTGGTGGCCGTCCAGGACGACGGTGGTCTCACCCCCCGGGCAGTCCGGCGCGCGCACCAGCGCGACGGCCTCCTCGCCGGTCTGCTGCGCGTGGGCGGCGAGGTCCATCGCTCGCACGATCTCGTAGCCGCCGGCCTCCAGGTGCCCGCGGAACGAGCCCGGGTAGGAGCGCGTCTGCACCTCGGATCCCTCCACCGCGGTGGCCTCTATCCCGGCCCCCGTATGAGTGATCGTCTGGTCGATCGCCGCGCCCTCCGACGACACGAAGATCGTCCGCTGCCGCAGCACGTCCATCGTCCCCCGCGCCGCGCGGATCGACGGCGCCACCGCCAGCGCGCGCGTCGCCTCGGCGAGCAGCCCCACCTTCTCCTCCACGCCCACCGAGAACGGATCGACCTCGACCGGCGACGACCACGTCGCGCGATGGGCGGGCTCGGGGACGAGCTCGACGGGCTGCTCGAGCGCGGTCGCGGTGGCGCGAGCCACCCCGACTGCGGCCGCCGCGGTCGCCGCGGCCGACGAGCGTTCGGTGTCGTAGGAGGCGGCGAAGCCCCACGCCCCGTCGACGAGGACGCGCACGCCGAAACCTTCCGAGTCGGAGCGTTCGAGGGCCTCGACGACCTCGCCGCGCACCGACAGGGCCTCGGACGTCGACTCCACCGAGCGCGCGTCCGCGTACGAGGCACCGGCCGCGACCGCGGCGTCGAGCGCCGCCCCGAGCAGGTCCTCCATCACGCGAGGTTCGACGACCGCGGATATGCGACGGTGGGGTCGGTGACGACGTTGACGAGAGCCGGCTCGCCGGAGTCCAACGCCGCCTTTAGCGCAGGCGCGAGGCCGGCCGGGTCCTCCACGAGGAAGCCGCGGCCCCCGAGGGCCTCCATCACCTGGTCGTAGCGGATCCCGGGCCGCAGCTCGGCCGCCACGTCGTAGCCGTAGAGCGCCTGCATCGGGTACTTCTCGAGCGCCCAGATCCCGTTGTTGCCGACGACGCACACGACGGGCAGCCCGAGGCGGACCAGCGTCTCCAGCTCCATCCCCGAGAACCCGATCGCGCCGTCGCCGTACATCACGACGACCTGCCGGTCCGGATGGGCGAGGCGTGCCGCCATCGCGTAGCCGGGACCGACGCCGAGGCACCCGAACGGACCCGTGTCGAGCCAGCAGCCCGGCTCGTACGACGGCACCTCGCGCCCCGCAAAGGAGGCGAAGTCGCCGCCGTCGCAGATCACGATCGCGTCGCGGTCGAGCAACGGGACGAGCTCCCCGTACACGCGCAGCGCGTGAATCGGGCTCGCGTCCGAACGGAGGTCGGCCTGCGCCGCGTCGCGCTTGGACTCCTCGGTCGACCGCAACGTCTCGACCCACGCCTTCGTATCGGGCGGTCCCGTCGTCTCCGAGGCGATCGCCTCGAACGCCGCGGCGAGCGACGCCCCGATCGACGCCGTGAGCTCGACGTGCTGCGCGATCAGGTCGGGGTGCGAGTCGAGGTGCACGACCTTGGCGCCGGGAGCGAAGCCCTGCCCGAAGGCGAGCCGGAAGTCCATCGCCGTCCCCGCGACGATCACCAGGTCCGCCTCCTTGAAGGCGCGGCTCCGGCTGCGCGAGAAGCACAGGCGGTGGTCCGCCGGCAGGCAGCCGCGGCCCTGGCCGTTCGTGAAGGTGGGGAGCTCGGCGGCCTCGACCAGCGTTCGCAGCTCGGTCTCGGCGCGGTCGAGCCACACGTTGGAGCCGGCGATCATCACGGGACGCTCGGCGGCTGCCAGGAGCCGTGCGATCCCGGCCACGTCCTCCGCGGCGGGCACGAGCGGCTGCGGGGCCGCGGGCGGCTCCAGATCGAGCGAGGTGACGTCGTTGAACAGGACTTCCAGCGGGAAGTCGAGGAAGCGGGGGCCGCGCGGCGACGTCAGCGCCTCCGCCGCGGCTGCGAAGACGTCGCGCGCGATCTCGTCGGTCGAGGTGACGGTGCGCGCCGGCGCGAGCGGCTCGACGAACGGGACGTGGTCGATCTCCTGCAGCGACCCCTGCCCCCAGCGGAAGCCCGGAGCCCGCCCGGCGAGACACAGGACGGGGGCGCCGTTGAACTTCGCCTGCGCGAGAGGGCTCAGCGCGTTCGTGACGCCGGGCCCGGCGGTGACCGAGCAGACGCCCAGGCTTCGCGTGAGCCGTGACCATCCCTCGGCTGCGAACGCGGCCGACTGCTCGTGGCGGGTGTCGACGATGCGGATGCCGTCTCGGTGCGCGCCGTCGAGGATCGGGAAGATGTGCCCGCCGGTGAGCGTGAAGAGGTGGTCGACGCCGAGCGCCTTCAACGCGCCCGTAACAGCGCGACCGCCGTGGAGTTGTTCCGTCATCCGCCGGAGCCTAAAGGACGGCTACTCGCCGTCGTGTGACCAGCGAGTGACGCCGCTGTCACCCGAGGCCGCGGTCTCCGAAGAGCTCCTCCGGATCACGCCCTCCTCCTCCGGGTCCCGCGTCGCCGGGTCGAAGGTCCGCTCCTCGGAGTCCTCGAGCATCCGCCGGGCCGCACGGCGGGCCGACTCCTCGTCCGTCGCGGCGGGATCGCCGCTGCGCAGCAGCTTGGCCGCCAGCCGCTCGACCTTCGCCTCGAACGTGTCGGGGCCGCTCAAACGGTGACCTCCCACGTGTCGCCCGACGTCAGCAGCTTCGACAGGTCGCCCGGCCCCTGCTGCTCAGCCGCGCGCCGCAGCTGGTCCTCCATGCCGTCGCCGTAGGCCGGCCGCTGGACGTCGCGGAAGATTCCGAGAGGTGTGGGAGAGGTGGGCCCGTCGGCGACGCGGGACAGCGCGAACGCGAGCCCGGGATCGTCGCGATGCTCGTCGTGGACGAGGAGCTTCCCCTCCCCCACCGAT
Source organism: Actinomycetota bacterium (assembly GCA_030862185.1). GTDB lineage: Bacteria > Actinomycetota > CADDZG01 > CADDZG01 > WHSQ01 > JALZEG01. Next base: position 88 of record JALZEG010000110.1, on the reverse strand, counting down.
GCGACGTCGACGATCTCGATGCGGCCCTCTCCGGTCATCCGCAGCCCCTTCTCGTCGTTCGGGCCGAAGCGGATCGGCTTGCCGTGCT
>JALZEG010000098.1 GCA_030862185.1 Actinomycetota bacterium | reverse complement strand
CCGGTGCGGCGGCCGGACGAGGCGCGGGCCGCGCGTGACCTGAAGGTGCGCTGGACGCCCGAATAGTCCGTTTTCGCCCGGCTTCGGGTGGTGGTTTTCGTCGTACCCGCATGGTTCCATGGCTTTTGCGCGTCACGTCCCATCAAACTCCCGACGAGAGGCTTCGATTGCGTACGACCACGCCCCGGATAGGAATCGTCGTCGCGCTGATCGCGGCCGCGCTGGCGGGGTCCGTCCCCACCGGCGCGCGCCAGTCCGTCCTCCAGCCGGGGGCGCAGGTGTGCGACGAGCCGGACCGCGCGGTGTCGCTCTTCGCGGAGCCGCTCCGGGACGGCCGCATCGGATACGGGACCACGCCCGGCAACGCGAGCATCCCCGGGCCCACCCTCGAGATGGTCGAAGGCGAATGCCTCGCGGTGACGCTGACGAACGACGCGAAGCAGCGGGTGAGCATCCACTCCCACGGCGTCGACTACACCGTCGCGAGCGACGGGACGCCGCTGAACGACAGCTGCGTCGCACCCGGCCGCAGCAAGACGTACTTCTTCCAGGCGCACCTGCCGGTCACGCGTTCCGACGGGACCGTGGACGCCGGCAGCGCGGGGTACTGGCACTACCACGACCACTGCCTCGGCACCGAGCACGGCACCGGTGGCGTCTACGCCGGTCTCTTCGGCGCCTTCGTCGTGCGGCGTGCGGGCGACCCCGAGCCGGCACGGACGTGCGTGCTCGTGATGATCAAGACGACGTTCAACCTGCGCAAGGACCCGCGCACGCCGCGCTGCGAGTCGAACGCCGGGGACCGCGTCGAGTTCGTCGTCATCGGCCACGGCGACTCGTTCCACACGTTCCACCTCCACGGCCACCGCTGGACCGACAACCGCACCGGGATTCCGGCGACCGTCGACGACGCGACGAGGCTGATCGACAACAAGGTCGTCGGGCCGGCGGACTCCTTCGGGTTCCAGGTCGTTGCCGGCGAGCACGTGGGGCCGGGGCCGTGGATGTACCACTGCCACGTCCAGGGCCACTCCGACGCGGGCATGTCCGGCATCTTCGTGGTGAACACGCCCGACGGCCGCCGCACGCCGGCGACGATCGCGGCGCTGCGCGAGGCGAGGCATGGCCACGCGCACTAGCCGCCGGCTCGCGCGGTACCTGCTGCTCGCGACGGTCGCGTCGGGCGTCGTCGCGGTCATGCCCGCGGCCCCCGCGGCGACCGCGAGCGTCTCGGTCCGCGACAACTTCTTCTCGCCGCAGGAGATCCACGTCGATGCCGGCGACACCGTCACCTGGACGAATACCGGCACGCGCACCCACGACGTCACCGCCGACGGTGGATCGTTCGTCTCCGGCGACCTGTTCCGCGGGGCGACGTTCGGCCACACGTTCGCGCAGGAGGGGACGTACTACTACCACTGCAGCTTCCACGGCCGGGCCGGTAAGCAGGGGATGTGGGGCGTCGTCGTCGTGGGGGACCCCGAGCCGGAGACGCCGGTCGAGCGGCCGCGGATCGACGTCCCCGGCGCCTTCAAGACGATCCAGGCCGCGGTCGACGCGGCCGAGCCGGGCTCGACGATCGTCGTGGCCCCGGGGACCTATCGGGGCGGGGTGACCGTAACGACCGACGACCTGATCCTCCGGGGCGTCGACCGCTACCGCACGGTGCTGAACGGCGAGGACGAACGCGCCGTCGGGATCCTGGTCGACGGCGCGGCCCGCGTAACCGTCGCGAACCTGACCGTGCGCAACTTCCTCGTCGACGGGATCTCGTTCGTGGACTCGTTCCGCTATACCGCGAAGGGGATCGAGGCGATCAAGAACCGCATGCACGGCGTCAGCGCGACGCGCTCCTACGAAGGCGTCATGCGCTCGTCGTTCGGTTGGGCGGGCGGAGAGGCCGCCTTCCACGTCGCGGACTGCATGGGCTGCGGCACGTTGCTCGACCGTCTCGACGCGCGGTCGAGCCACACCGGCTATGCGGCCGTCGACGCGACCGGCGTCACGATCCGGTACTCGGCCGCGGTCGGCAACGGGGTCGGGATCGCGGTGCTCTCCACCTCCGGCGCTTCGCCCGGGCGCGGCGCGCTGGTCGTCGACAACTTCGTCCGCGGCAGCCGCGCCCCGGCCCGGCCTCCGCTCAGGTCCGCCGGGACGTTCGGCATCCCGCGGGGGACCGGGATATGGCTCGCCGGCGTCGCCAACACCGCCGTGCGCTCGAACGACGTCTACGACCAGGACCGCTACGGGATCCTGGTCTCCGCGACCGGAGACGGGCTCGTCCCCGAGGGCAACACGGTGGCGGACAACTCGGTCCTCCAGGGGGACCTGGGGATCCTCGCGTGGGACGGCGCGGGCGCCGACAACTGCTTCGACGGCAACGTGTTCGCGGGCCCCACCGCTCCACCCGGCATCGAGACCCTGTACGCCTGCGAGCGGCGGCCCTTCGCGGGAGAGCCCTACGAGCCGGTGGCCGAGGACGTCGCCGCGGCCCTGCCGGCCAGCCTGGCGCTCGAGACCGCGGATCCGCGCGAACCGGACCGGCCGCGCTGCCAGAAGGGGCGCCCGGGCTGCCGGCGCCGAGGCGCGAGCGTAAGCTCGGCGCGGCAATGAGCGTGGGGCGGACTCTCCCGAAGACGGCGCTGGCCCTCGCGCTGCTCGTCCCGTTCGCTCCGCAGGGTCCCGCGTCGACGACGACTGCCGGGGCCGCGCCGAAGCTGACGACCCTCGACCGCACGATCGTGTCGAAGGGCGACCGCGACCTCGCCTACGGTCCCGGCGAGCGCCGCGTGACCCGGACGCTGCGATGGAAGGAGCCCTCCGGGGCGGCGAGACCGCTCGTCGGCTTCAAGCAGCTCAGCGACGTCCACGTCATCGACGAGGAGTCGCCCGCACGGGTCGAGTACTTCGACGGCTGCGACACTCCTTTCAACGCGGCCTACCGGGTGCAGGAGGCGATGTCGCTGCAGGTCGGCGACTCGATGCTGCGGCGCCTCGCGCGCATCCGCCGCGGCCCCGCGACCGGCGTGCCGCTGTCGTTCGTCGTGTCGACCGGCGACAACATCGACAACAACCAGCTCAACGAGCTGCGCCAGTTCATCGCGCTGCTCGACGGCGGCCGCGTCACCCCGGACTCCGGGGGGCCCGGCTACCACGGCTACACGCAGGAGCACTTCGCGCTGGCGCTGCCGCTCGAGACCCTGGAGCTCGCGCAGGAGCACTTCGACGCCGTCGGCACGAAGGCGCCGTGGTACGCGGTGCTCGGCAACCACGACGGGCTCGTGCAGGGCAACGCGCCGCAAAACGCGTCCTTCGAGGCCGTCGCCGTCGGGGGCCGCAAGGTGTTCATACCGATCGACGGGTACGACAACTGCCCGGACGACCCGGAGGACTCCGGTCAGGTCGAGAACCTCGTGACGAACCTGATCAACACGAGCTCCGAGGAGGTCCCCGCCGACGCGGAGCGGGTGTTCGTCGACCACGAGGAGCTCGTCGAGGAGTTCTTCCAGGGCGACGGACGACCCTACGGACACGGCCTCGCGCGGGCGCCCGAAGACCCGATGCACGACGCGCGGGCCGGCTACTACAGCTTCCCAGTGGGTCCAAAGGTGCGCGGCATCTCGCTCGACACGATCAGCTACGACGGCGTCTCCGACGGACACCTCCCCGATCCGCAGTTCCGGTGGCTCCGCAAGGAGCTGCGCAAGTGGAGCAGGGTCTACTTCGCCGGGGGAGAGCGAAGGGTCAACCGCAAGGCCCGCGACCGGCTCATCGTGATCTTCTCGCACCACTCGTCGCCGACGCTGCGCAACCCCGGCGGCGACGCCGAAGGCCAGCCGTTCCACTGCTTCCGCAAGTCCGACCAGCCGGAGTGCGCGAACGGCGAGGGCTTCAAGAACCTCCTGCACCGCTTCCCGAACGTGGTCGCGTGGGTGAACGGGCACGAGCACAACAACGCGGTGCGCGCCTTTCCGGCCCCCGGCAAGAGGGACGCCGCGCGCGGCTTCTGGGAGATCAACACCGCGGCGCACATCGACTGGCCGCAGCAGTCGCGGCTGATCGAGATCGCGTGGAAGCCAGGCGAGAGGCGCGCCGGCACCGTGCTGATCTACGGAACGGTCGTCGACCACGGCGCGCCGCCGGACCCCGACCGCGACGAGCAGTCGGCGGTGACCTACCTGTCGTCGCTGTCGCGCGTCGAGGCCTACTACGACGCCTGCGTCCGCACGGGCCAGGCGAAGTGCGAGGCTCCCGGCCGCCGCAAGGACCGCAACGTCAAGCTGGTGATCAAGGCCCCGTTCGACCTCGGCCGCGCCCGCAGGTAACAGGGCAAAAGGGGCGAACCCCTGACAGAACTGTCAGACCCCTGAAAGCGGGAGGTTCGGTGAGGATTCGAAAGGCAGCGGCGGCACTGGCCGCCGGCATGCTCGCAGCGACGATCGTTCCGGCGGTGGCTGCGGCGAGCCCCGTGTGCACCGACGGCTACGAGGGCGGGCCTCCGCAGGCCGTCTGCGGCGGACGCATCTTCCCCGAGGCCGCGGTCGCACGCAGCTACGTCCAGTACCTCCCGGACCCCAGCGGCTTCCGCGAGTACCAGCACGGCATCGAGTACCTCGCCGAGGCGTACCCGCGCTGGATCTCGGTCTTCACGCTCGCGGACGTCTACGAGGACGACGCGAAGAGCGCGTGGGAGGACAACGTCCGCTCCTACGAGAAGGACGACTCGGACGACGGGCTCGACATCTTCGTCATCAAGATCACCGACCACAAGGTGCCCGACAAGGGCAAGGAGACGCTGTTCTTCTCGCTGTCGGTGCACGGCAACGAGAGGGGAGGGCTCGAGGGCGGCCTGCGCGCCGCGGAGGACCTCGCCCGGGCCGCCCAGGACGGCGGCACGATCACCGACGGCATCGGGAACTACGACACGACGACCGGCCGCAAGCCGAAGTTCCACGAGTACGAGGTCGCAGACGTCCTGAAGCGCGAGGCCGTCTACCTGGTCGACTTCAACCCCGACGGATGGGCGGTGGGGGACCACTACCACGACCCCCCGCTGCCGTACGAACGCGGCAACGCCCTCGGCACGGACCTCAACCGCCAGATGCCGACGATCGGCCGCATCAACGAGAACCGCAACCCGCTCCAGGAGAGCGAGATGTTCTACGGCCACAAGTACATGCACGAGGTGGCGTCGCGGGGGATTAACCGCAAGATGGCGTACGGCGCGGACGTGCACGGCGAGCTCACCTCGAACGCCTACGTCGACATCATGTATCCCGCCGGCGAGTTCGATTCCGTCGACCACCGGCGGCTCATGGCGATCGCCGAGCGCACGAAGTCCGTCATCGACGCGACCCTCTACGAGGGGATCATCGACCAGATCGAAGAGGCGAGCGGCGGCAACAGCGGCAATCCCGACTCCGAGGTCCCGACGAAGCCGGCCGCCTGGGGAACGGTGTGGGACACGCTCGGCTACACCGACACCGGGTTCATCGGCGACTACCTCGCGACCGACCTCGGCGTCACGGGGATGGACTACGAGATCTTCCTGAACCACACCGTTCCGGACAAGAACTGGAACGTGTACCTGCAGGAGAACCACATCAACGCGACGCGGGCCATCATCAAGACGGCGATGGCGTACGCGCTGTACCAGGACGACGAGTTCAACGCCGAGAACGTCACCGTCGACCCGGGCGGCGTCGCCGGCTACGTGCACAACCCCGACACGGTGACCGACACCGACGAGAACGGGCCTGGCCGTCTGCCCGGCCCCGGCTCTGACGGGTTCGGCAACGACGGCGAGCCGGTGCAGCAACGGTCGTACAACGTCACCAACCAGAAGTGGTTCACCGACACGAGCCGTCTGATGGGCGACAAGCCGTTCGTCCCCGTCCTTCCGGGTGACATCGCGGCCAGCGCCGCGGCGCTGGACAAGCTCGACACCCTGGTGCTGGCCGACATCACAGTCCCGGTGGACGCCGCGGGGCGCACGGTCGACGAGGCCGCGTACTGGGCCAACATCAAGGCCTGGGTGTCCAAGGG
>JALZEG010000075.1 GCA_030862185.1 Actinomycetota bacterium | reverse complement strand
GTGAGGTCGGCGACCGGTCCCGCGAGCACGAGCAGCGCGACCGCGATCGGCGCGAGCACGAACACGAGCATGCCCAGGCCGTCGCGCAGCTTCTCCTGCAGGCCGGCGGGCTCGCTGCGCGCGACGTGCTCCGACATCGCGGTGAACAGCACCGAGAAGATAGGCACCGCGAACAGCGCGTGCGGCAGATAGAAGAACGTGTACGCCCACTGGTACGCCGCGACGCCTCCCTCCACCTGGTTGGCGAGCACCAGGACGACGATCAGCCCCGCCTGGTAGCCACCCGCGTAGCCGAGTGCCCACGCGCCCAGCCGCGCGCCCTTGCGGACCGCGGGGTGGGAGAGATCGAAACGGAAGCGGAACCTCCAGCCCATGCGCACGAGCTGCGGCACGAGGCACAGCGTCATCGCGACGACCCCGAGCGTGGTGCCGAGCCCGAGCAACAGGGTCTCGCCGCGCGTGATGGTCTCGACCGACGGAGGCCGTCCCGCGCGCATCGCCGCGTACGTCAGGTAGACCGCGATCACGAAGAGGTTGTTGAGCAACGGCGCCACCGCCGGCAGAGCGAAGCGCCGGTGCGCGTGCAGCGCGCCGGTCATGATCATCCCGGCCCCGTAGAAGGCCACCTGCGGCGCGAAGAGCCGCAGGAGCGTCGCGCCGAGGTCGACCTCTCGCGCGCGCAGGACCGGGTCCTCGACGCCGATCGTCAGCAGCCGCATGACCACGGGGGCCGCGAACGCGAGGACGAGCGCGATCAGCGCGAGCCCCACGAGAGCGACGGACGCGAGCGCGTTGCCGGCCTCCCACCCCTCCTCCTGCTCGCCCCGCACGAGGTACTCGACGAACGTCGGGACGAATATCGACGTGAGGACGCCCGCGGCGACGAGCTCGAACACGACGTTGGGGGCGGTGTTCGCGGTCTGGTACGTGTTGGCGAGGAACGTCGTCCCCATCGCCCCCGCGACGACGATCACGCGCACGAATCCCGTGACGCGCGACAGCGCCGTCGCGAGCGTGATCACCGCGGCGCCGCGGGCGAGCGAGCGTTCTCCTGTGGACGCCGTCAAGCCGTCAGTCTCGGAGCCCCGGCTCGGGGATGACCGGCACGTCGTTCTTCTCGCCGAAGTGCCCGGGCTCCTCGCCTTCGCTCCTGTCGAGAGACATCACGAGCGCGATCCTCCCGGAGAGCTTGTCGACGTTGTCGACGGTGCCGATCGCGTTGGCGAGGTCGCCGTCGCCCCTCACCGATCCGACGATCCCCCAGACGCTGTCGGTCGTCTCGACCACCACCACCGGCCCCGTCCGGCCCCCCGCCGCCGCGGCCTCCGCGAGGGCGGTCACGACCTGGTCGATCCGGAACGTGGTGTCGCTGGTCCCGCCGGCGACCACGACGACGCTGGACCCCGGCGGGACGGGGGCAGCCTCCTCTTCCTCCGCGACGTCGAGGAAGCCCGCGTCCTCGAGCTCGCCGATGAGGCCGGCCTTCGCCGGGGACCTCGGCCGCGGGTCGGCGAGCGCCGCGATCTCGGCCCCCACCTGCCGCGCGGCTTCGACCCTGAGCTCGTCGCGCTCGAGGCTTCTGCCGATGAGTGACGCCAGCTCCTCCTCGTCCTCGTCGGTCGCGAGCTCGAGGTCGTCCGTGACGGTGACGATCGACGCGACCGTCGCCCCGGCCCGGTCCTCGAGCGCGTCCATCAGCGCGTCGAGCGGGACGTCCCCCGAAGCCACGTCGACGATCACGACGTCCTCTCCCGCGAGCCGTCCCTTGATCAGCATGGGCTCGACCGCCGCGGTGAAGTCGCGCGCCACCGAGAGCTCGTGCTCGAGCTCGTCGACGTCCTCTTTCAGGCGGTCGTTGAAGTCCTGGACGTCGCGCGCGCGGTCGCGGATGTTCTCGAGGAGGGGCTCTCCGACGACGCCCGAGCCCATGACCACGCCGATGCCGAGCGCGAGGAAGACGGCCACGATCGACACGATGTGGTACCGGAAGTCGATCATCGCTAGAAGAGGGCCTGCCGGATCGAGAACCAGACGTTCTCGAGCTGGGCCCACATGAGCTCGAGCTCCAGCCGCACGGGCTCGGACAGCGCGACGACAATCGCCATCGTCACCGCGGCCGCGCCGATGAGGAGCGCGAGGTCGCCGCGGCGGACGCGCCCCCGGTAGAGGCGGCTGACGCCCTTCGCGTCGACGAGGATCGGGCCGACCCTCAGCCGGACGAGGAACGTCGACGCCATCCCCTTGCGGCCCTTGTCGAGGAACTCGATGAGGTTCGCGTGCGTGCCGACCGCGACGATAAGCTCGGCGCCGTGCTCGAACGCGAGCAGCATCGCGATGTCCTCGGACGTGCCGGCGGCTTCGAAGGTCACCGACTCCAGCCCGAGCGCCTCGAGCCGTTCGAGCCCCGGCGCGCCTCCCCCCGGGTAGGCGTGGACGACGAGCTCCGCCCCGCTGAGGAGGGCCTCGGTCGTGACCGAGTCCATGTCGCCGATGATCATGTCGGGGACGAGCCCCCGGTCGAGCAGCGCGTCGGCCCCGCCGTCGACGCCGACCAGGATCGGCGCCATCTCGCGGATGTAGGAGCGCAGCGCGACGAGGTCCTCCTTGTAGTCGTAGCCGCGCACGACCACGAGCACGTGCCGGCCGTGGAAGTCCGTCGCCACGTCGGGCAGGCGCGCCGCCTCCAGCAGCACGTCGCGCTCGTCCTTGATGTACGAGATCGTGTTCTCCGCGAAGCGTTCGATCTCGCCGGCGATCGACTGCTTCGCGCCGTCGAGGGCGCGCTCGACCTCCTCCAGCCCGAGCCGCTTGCCGGTCGCGACCTCGACGGCGCCGCCGGGCGAGTCGCGCACGACGCGGCCCCCTTCGATCCTCAGCCGCGCGCCTTCGGGTAGCTGCATCACCCCCGGCCCCGCGTCGTCGATCAGGGCGATCCCCGCGCTGACGAGCAACAGGGGACCGAGGTTGGGATAGCGGCCGGTCGACGAGCGGCTGGCGTTGACCACGGCCGCGACCTTGCGCTGCACGAGACCTTCCGCCGAGACGCGGTCGATGTCGGCGTGGTCGACGACCGCGATCTCGCCCGGCAGCATCCGGGCCATCAGGTTCTTCGTCCTGCGATCGACGCGCGCGGTGCCGGCGATCCCGCCGGACGCGACCTCGGGCATGGCCCGCGGCGGCCGCCGCCGGAACGCCAGCTTCACGCGCCCACCGTTGTCGTCCCTGGAGTCCGCGCCAGGTCCAGCAGCTCGCGCGCGTGGTCGCGCGCCCTTTCGCTGTGGCGCATGCCGGCGAGCATCCGCGACAGCTCCTCGAGCCGCGCGTCGCCGGCGACCGCGGCCACGCGCGCGCCGGCGCGGCTCCCCTCGGCCTCCTTCGCGACCACGACCTGATGGTCCGCGAACGCGGCGACCTGCGGGAGGTGCGTCACGACGAGCACCTGGGCGCCGGACGTCCGCCCGAGCAGCGCGAGCGATCGCCCGATCGACTGCGCGGCCTCGCCGCCGACGCCCGCGTCGACCTCGTCGAAGACGGTCGTCGCCGGAGACCCGGCCGACGTCAGCAGGTGCAGCGCGAGCGAGATCCGTGACAGCTCGCCGCCGGACGCGACCTTCGAAACCGGCCGAGGCGCCTCGCCGGGGTTCGCAGACACGAGCAGCGTGACGGTCTCGGCGCCTCCCTCGTAGAGCGGGGCGGGCTCCAGCGCCACGCGGAACGAGGCGCCCGGCATCGCGAGGGTCGCCAGCGTGTCGTCCATCCGCTGCTCCAGCGAGCGCGCCGCGCCGCGCCGCAGCCCGCTCAACCGCGCCGCGGCATCCGCGGCCGCGGACCGGTGGCGTTCGGCCTCGGCCGTCAGCCGGCCGGTCGTGGCGACCGCGTCCTCCAGCTCGGCCAGCCGGCGTGCCGCGCCCTCCCTGTAGTCGAGGATCGCCGCCTCGTCGTCGCCGTACTTGCGTGCGAGGGCGCGGATCGTCGCGAGGCGCGACCTCACCGACTCGAGCGTCTCGGGATCGGGCGTCACCGCTCGGGCCGCGACCTCCTCGCCCGAGTCGGCGACCTCGTAGGTCAACGACTCGAGCCGCGCCGCCAGCGATCCCAGCGCGGGATCGTGGGCGGCGAGCCTCTCGAGGGCGCGCCGCGCGCCCGCGAGCGCCTCGGCGGCCCCGCCCTCGCCGCGCAGCAGGGC
>JALZEG010000058.1 GCA_030862185.1 Actinomycetota bacterium | reverse complement strand
AACGAGATCCTGGGCGACTACCACGAGGACGTGGCGGCGCTGCGCCGCTACCTGGTGGACGAAGGCTTCATGGCGAGAGAAGGCGGCGAGTACTGGCGCACGGGGGGCACCTTCACCCCCTGACGCGTCGTCGTCTTCACACCTCGTCAATCGGGTAAACCCGCTTTTCGTGTCCCACCGGGGACTTCTTTTACGAACCCCATTGACGACTTGTTATGTCAGGCGTCTACTCACGAGGCTAGGCCGTGGACGATCGCCTCTTCCTGAATGGGGGAGGCAGAAGGAGAGGGATCCATGTTGAGACGACGCGTGATGGGAGTGGCCGCGGCGGTAATTGCCGTGGGTTCGATCGTGGTGGTTGTGCCGCCGGCAAGCGCGACCAACTGCGCTTCGGGAAAGTCCTGCTTCTGGCGAGACATCGGTTACCAGACCGGCGGCGACACCTCGAGCAGGATCTCGTTCGAGTTCTACATCCCGAACTTCGGGAGCTGGACGTATCCAGGCACGTCGTCATCTGGAGCGAACAGCGCGTCTTCGGTGTCGAACGAGGGCAACTTCGAGCGCTCGTACTGGTACGGCCAGACGTCGTGCAACGACTTCGCATTCAGCCTTGGAGTGAACACGGGCGACGGCGATCTCACCGATAGCAGCGGTCACGCTCCCGGTGGATGGAACAACCAGCTCGAATCGGGGGCTTTCTACTCGTACAGAAGTAGCTGTTAAGTCGTTACGAGCGGGGATGGGGCCGCGGCGCTACCGGCGCCGCGGCCTGCTCCGCGCCTATGCTCGGTGAGGCGATGGAAAAACAGTGGGGGGATGAACAGGTGCTGGTGACGAGGTATGGCATTGTGCTGCGGGCTTTCGTGGTGGCACTAGTAGTGCTTTCGGTGTCAGGATGTGGCGGAGACGACTCGCCGACGAGCCCGGCGGTCGACCTGAAGAAGAACCGCGAGCGGTGGGTGCTCCCCCTCGACGAGTTCCACGGCTTGAACTACTCGATCTCCGACTACGCCGAGGCCTTGCTGATCGAGGAGTGCATGGAGCGCGACGGATTCGCTTATCCGACCGGTGAGGCGAAACGGATGGATTCACCGCCGTCCCCGACGGAGAACGACGTATATCGATCGCTCTTCGATGTAGAAATCGCGCAGCAATTCGGTTACGGCGGGCCGCCTGTTGAGCCGCGGACCGCTTCGTTGACGCCGCAGGAGCTTGCTGCCCTCGAATCCCCAGCCGGCCAGGACGCATTCGACCGCTGCGTCGAGGAGGCGCGCAAGGAGTTGCCTCTTCCGCCGGATCGCGGCCTGGTCGAGTCGTTGACATCGGCCTCGTACAACGCGGCGATCGAGAAGCCGGAGGTGCGAAAGGCGGCGGAGAAGTGGCGGGATTGCATGGCGTCGGCCGGTATCTCGGACTTGCCTGCCACGCCTGAAGAGATGCCGACTGATTCTCTGCGAACGTTGTGGGGAGAGAGCGTTCAAGGCGAGGATCCGACGTACCGCCCGCCGTCGCCGAACGAGATCGACGTAGCGGTTCAGGACGCGAACTGTCAGGAGTCATCCGGATTCGCGCAGGCTCTCTACGACACGGAGTGGGAGATCCAGGTTGAGATGCTCGCAGACAACGAGGACGGCTTGATGCGCCTCAAAGCCGCGAATGAACGGCACGCCGACCTGGTCGAGCAAGTGTTGACCGCCCGCGGCTGACCGGACGGTGCGTAAGAGCTACCTCGCGGCTGCTGCGATCCTCGCCGCTACCTTCGTCGGCGGGTGGGTGGCCGCCGTCGCGTTCCAATCGCCCGAACAACGCGCCGCCGCGGCCAGCCCGCCGCCTCCTCGGCCGATCGTCACGGCGGTCACAGCGGGCAGGCTCGCGGACCAGATCACGGCTCGGGCCGAAGTCGCGCCTAGATCGAGGCACGGCCTCAGCCCGAGTGAGTTGCCCGAACGTGCAACTATCACGTCTCTCGAGGCGAGACGCGGCGAAAAGATCGATGCCGGTGACGTCCCGTTCACTATCAACGGCAGGCCCCTGTTCGTTCTGCCAGGCGCGTTCGACTTCTACAGGGACCTCGCGCCGGGACTCGAGGGTCTCGATGTAACCCAGCTGCAGAACGGTCTTCGACGCGCGGGTCATCCGGTGCCGGAGTACGAGACGGGGACGTTCGGTGCCGGAACGGAACAGGCGCTAAGGAGCTTGTATGCGGCGGCCGGGTTCGATCCGGTCTTGCGCGAACGGGAGGTGGATGTCACTGCCCCGGCGGGGCCGCGGGCCACTCCTCCGCCCCTGCCGCCTCCCATGGCCGTGCTCCCGGTGACGGAGGTAGCCGTTGTTCGGCAGCTCCCCGCAACGCTCGGGACGTTGCCGACCGTCGGCTCGCGTCTCTCGTCCGGTCAGGCCGTCGCCGTCCTGGAAACAGGTGCGCTAGTCGCACGCGCGAGCGTCGTCGTCCAGGCCGCCGTACGACTCGAGCCGGGAATGCCGGTCTCGCTCGCGACGGATGCGGGACAGACCGCAAGAGGAACGGTGACCTCCGTGTCGACCGTGCAGGCAGTACGACCGGGCGATCCCGCGACTGCCGGGAACCCGCTGGTCCTGATTACTCCGCGAAGACCGCTGCCGCCGCGATGGGCAGGTATGAACGTCCTGGCCCGGATCACGATCTCCCTCCGCAGCGAGAAGAGTTTGATCGTCCCGACCGTCGCAGTGTCTGGCGGAAGCGACGGTGAGGCCGCTGTCTTCAAGGAGCGACGCGGTGGTGGGTTCGTACGTGTCCCTGTCCGCGAACTGTCGACCTTCGCGGGTCGATCCGCAGTCGAGCCGCTCGAGCCGGGCGCCCTCGTCGAGGGCGACAACGTGCGGGTGGGTTGAGACGCTCTCATGGCGACGATCCGGTTGGTCGACCTGGGCAGGACGTACGGGGGAACCCCCCCGGTCGTGGCGCTGGCGGGAATTACCCTCACGATCCGACCGGGGGAGTTCGTCAGTTTCGTCGGCCCATCTGGGAGCGGCAAGTCGACGTTGCTCAACCTCATCGCATTACTCGATCGGCCGTCGAGTGGGACCTACTCGATCGACGACCGAGACGTGGGGAAGCTCACCGAGCGGGACCGTGCCGCCTTGCGCAGCGCCACCTTCGGGTTCGTCTTCCAGAGCTTCTACCTGCTCGATAGATACTCGTCCGTCGAGAACGTTGAGCTAGGGCTTCTCTATCGGGCGGTTCCTCCGGCGAAGCGCCGCTCGCTCGCGCTCGAGGCGTTGGAGCGAGTCGGTCTCGCCGCTCGAGCCGACCATCCTGCGAACAAGCTGTCGGGTGGCGAGAGGCAGCGGGTCGCGATCGCTCGCGCAACGGTTGGCGGCGCGCCGGTCCTCGTTGCAGACGAACCTACCGGGAACCTGGATTCGGCGAACAGCAAAGCCATAGTTGACCTCCTACGCAGGCTCAACAGGAATGGGACGACCATCGTCCTCGTGACCCACGACCCGGAGGTCGCCGCGGTGGCCGATCGCCGGATCTCGCTCCGCGACGGGACGATCACGCACGAGGCGGGCCGCGCGGAGATCGCCGCAAAGATCCCTGCGTCTCCGAGTCCGACCCTTGCGGTGTCCCGCGTCGAGCTGAGGGGATTCCTCAAGGACGCGATGAAGGCGTTTGCCGCCAGACGTGGACGCGCCGTCGCGCTGGTCGCGGCCGTCGCGGTCGCCGTCGCGCTCGTCGTCGCGACGCTGGGGTTGTCGCAGACGGCTTCAGCTCAGGTATCGGAGCGGTTCGACGCGCGCCGCAACCGTGAAGTCGCGGTTCGTGCGGCTGTGGGCAGCCGGGACGATCCGGGCGCGACGCCCTCTAGTGCAGGCCGAGCATTGCCGCCGGATGCCGAGCAGCGGGCGCGGGCGCTCGCCGGGGTCGAAGAAGCCGGCGTGCTCCTCGATGCCGATCAACAGCTCGTCGCCGCGGTGGCGTCGCGGCCGCCGCAGGACGTCTCGTTCATCGGGATATCGTCCGGCCTCCTCACCACCGTAGGAGCGACGGTCGAGTGGGCGCGAGGCGAAGACCGCCGCCTCGGCCCGAGGGAGGCACTGGTTGGCGCCGTCACCGCCACTGCTCTCGACTTGTCTACCGTCGCGAACACACCACACGTCCTCGTAAACCAGACCCCGTTCGCGGTCGTGGGCGTGATCCGCGACGTGGATAGGTCGCCGGAGCTCCTCTCGGCCGTCGTCGCGGGAATCCATGACGCCCGCGAGATCGGGCGCGTCGCGCAGGTCTCGCTCCTGATGCGGACATCCTCGGGCGCTGCGCGCCAGGTAGCCGACCAAGTGCCGCTTGCACTGGACCCGATCGATCCGGGGAGGTTCGAGGTAGACGCCCCTGCGGATCCGACGTCGCTGAGGGCCGAGATCGAGGGAGATGTGCGGGCGACGATGCTCGCTCTCAGTGGCGTTGCGTTCCTCGCGTCCATGGTGGGTATCGCGAACGCGATGACGATGGGAGTCGTCGAGCGGATCAGCGAGTTCGGTCTTCGCCGGGCTCTCGGCGCTCGACCGCGCCATGTGCTTGCACAGGTTACGACCGAGGCTCTAACGACTGGGATGGCGGGCGGGGCGGCCGGGTTGTACGTCGGCCTTCTGGGGGTTCTCGCCGCCACGGTCGCGAAAGGATGGCAACCCGTCTTGGACCTGCGACTGATGCCTCTCGCGCTGGTCAGCGGAGGTGTAGTCGGTGTTTGCGGCGGTCTGGTCGCCGCCGTCCGCGCAAGCCGCATCCAGCCGATCGACGCGCTGCGTCACTAGCGGGGCGTGCAACAGCCTCATTACGTGGCAGGCGAGGAACGCTGGTTGAGCGACCACCGCGGCCTCGACGGCAACGGACGCCGACACCGCTGCGAGGTCGATCAAGGTCCGGGCCGACGAGGTGATCGGGTGTTGCGAAGCCAGCCTCGACCGCGAGCGTCGAGGTCGTTCGTGAACCCGGTCGGAGACCCCCGAGTGCGCGGGCTTCGGAGGTGCCGACCGGCCGACGCGGTGGACGAGGACCATGAGTACCCCGCGCAACAATGCGACAGAACCCACGTCGCGCCATGCCGCCGCCGCGAACGCCCGCTGCTGTAACCCGCGGGGCTGCCGCCGACGCAGTAGACGCGGGGATGGCTCCGGCGGAGCCGGCCGCTGCGAACGCTCGTCTGGAGCATCGACTTCCTTCCTGCCGCTCTCGATGGTCTCGCCTTGCCCGACGCCTTGCTGCCGGGACCCCGGCCGAAGCATCCGTGCATCGCGTTCTGTGTCATCTCCGAGACGCTTGAGTGTCTCCACGCGCCACAGAACCTTCGGAACGGCCGGATCTGGTAGTGACGCAACCCTTTCCCCGCGTCTTGTATCCTGCCCCCGTTGCCCTAGACCGCCGGCGGGTCTCGGCCCTCAATCTCCGGCGCAGGCGGAACGATTGCGTCTCCGTGCGCGGTCGCCCGGTCGAGGGCGGCCGCTTTTTTCATTACTCGCACGAAAAGGAGACGCAATGGCGAGACCCGAGAAGGCCGCAGCGGTCGAGGAGATCACCTCCCGCTTCGGCGACTCCAACGCCGCCCTCCTCACCGAGTACCGCGGCCTCACCGTCACCGAGATCGCCGACGTCCGCAACGCCCTGCGCGAGGCCGACGCCGACTACAAGGTGATGAAGAACACGCTCGTGAGGATCGCCGCGCAGGAGGTCGGCCTCGCCGATCTCGCCGGGCTCCTCACCGGCCCGACCGCGATCGCCTTCTGCCGCGGCGACGCGGTGGCGGCGGCGAAGGCCCTCGACGAGGCCGCGAAGCGGTTCCCGGTCCTGGTCGTGAAGGGCGGCGTCCTCAACGGCAAGATCCTCGACGCCGACCAGGCCCGCGACCTCGCCCGGATCGAGCCGCGGGAGGTCCTCCTCGCGAAGATCGCGATGATGATGAACCAGCCGGCCCAGCAGACCGTCAACGTCTTCTCGGCCCTCCTGCGGAACCTCGGCTCGATGCTGGCGCAGGTCGTCGAGCAGAAGGGTGCCGAGGCGCCCGCCGAGCCGCAGGCCGAGTCCCCTCAGGCCGCACCGGAGGAGGCTCCCGAGGCAGAAGAGCCTCCGGCCGAGCTCCCCGAGGCCCAGGACCAGGCCCCTGCGGCACCCGACGCAGACACAACCGATGCCACAACGTCCGAAGAGGAGAAGGAGTAGCAGATGGCAGACACACTCACCCAGGACCAGGTCCTGGACGCAATCGCAAACTGGACGGTCCTCGAGCTCTCCGAGTTCGTGAAGGCCTTCGAAGACAAGTTCGGCGTCACGGCCGCGGCCCCCGTGGCAGTCGCCGCTCCCGCCGCCGGCGGCGGAGCCGCAGGTGACGGCGCCGCTCCCGAGGAGGAGAAGGACGAGTTCGACGTCATCCTCTCCGGGGCCGGCGACAAGAAGATCCAGGTCATCAAGGAGGTTCGTGCCCTCACGAGCCTCGGGCTGAAGGAGGCCAAGGACCTGGTCGACGGGGCGCCGAAGCCGGTCCTCGAGAAGGTCAACAAGGAGCAGGCCGACGAAGCCCGAGCGAAACTGGAAGGCGCAGGAGCCACGGTAGAAGTCAAGTAGGTGCGACCGCACCTCGTGAGCGCCCCCCGGCAATTCGGGGGGCGTTTTCGCGTACAGGTCGGGTGGAGCGCGACCTGGGAGAGCCGCGCGGCGTGTATGTCGTTGTGGAGTCGGAGCCGGTAGCGCTGGGAGGGACCACGGGAGCCGATCGATGGCCGGTGTCTCGGGCGCTCGAGCGCGCCTACGCCGACCACGCCCCGGCTGCCGTAGGTCTGGCGTACGTCCTCACGGGTGACAGGGACCGCGCGGAGGATCTGGTCCAGGATGCGTTCGAGCGCGTCGCGGGACGCTTCCTCAACCTCAC
>JALZEG010000051.1 GCA_030862185.1 Actinomycetota bacterium | reverse complement strand
GAGCTACCCGCCGAAGGCGCTGAACGGGATCCAGATCGGTTGCTTCCTGACGCCGAACAACGAATCCGATTACACGTACCCGAAGGAGCTGAAGCAGGAGCTCGAGGCGAACGTCGGCGACTACGTGTTCGACATCCGCAACTTCCGGACCGACAACACGCAGTACATCGTCGACGAGGCCTACAAGATGACGGAGCAGCGGTTCAAGACCGCGGACTACCTGCTCGCGAACAAGCCGTGCGACTTCTTCATGATGGTCGAGATGGGGCCGGACCGCCTCAACCACGGGATCTGGAGCTTCATCGACCCGAACCACCCGCGCTACCAGCCGGACAACGAGTACAAGGACGCGCTGCGCGACTACTACCGGTACCTCGACGGCAAGATCGGCGAGCTCCTCGGCAAGTACGCGGACGACGACACCACCGTCCTCGTCGTGTCCGACCACGGCGCGAAGGCGATGGTCGGCGGCGTCTGCTTCAACGAGTGGCTCCGGACCGAGGGCTACCTCGCGTTCTCGAACGAGCCCGAGGGCATCACGCCGGTCAACAAGATGCAGATCGACTGGAGCAAGACCAGGGCGTGGGGCGACGGCGGCTATTACGGCCGGCTGTTCCTCAACGTCGAGGGCCGCGAGCCCGAGGGCGTCATCCCGGCGGCGGACTACGACCAGGTGCGCGACGAGCTCGCCGCCAAGATCGAGGCGATGGTCGACCACGAGGGAAACCCGATGGGGAACAAGGCCCTCAAGCCCGAGGAGATCTACACGCAGCAGAAGGGCGTCGCGCCGGACCTCATCGTGATCTTCGGCGGGCTGAGGTGGCGCTCGGTCGGATCGGTCGGCCACGGCTCGATGTACACGTTCGAGAACGACACGGGGCCCGACGAGGCGAACCACGCCGAGTACGGGATCTTCGTGATGAACAACGCCCCCGGCCAGACGCCGGGGACGAAGGACGGTCTGCACCTGTGGGACGTCCACTGCACGATCCTCGATCTGTTCGGGCTCGACCCCGCGCCGGGCGCGCTGGGCACGAGCGCCCTTAGGAAGTAAGGAGGCCATTCGATGCGACAGGCAAACAGGGACCGCGGCTGCGTCATCTGGTTCACGGGGCTCTCGGGCTCCGGCAAGACGACGATCGCCCACAAGGTCGAGGAGATGCTCCTCGACGCCGACGTTCCGATCGAGATCCTCGACGGCGACGTCGTGCGCGAGAACCTGAGCAAGGGCCTCGGGTTCTCCAAGGAGGACCGCGACATCAACATCCGCCGCATCGCGTTCGTCGCGCACCTGCTGCAGCGCAACGGCACGTTCGTTATCACCGCGGCGATCTCGCCGTACCGCGAGATCCGCGACGAGGCGCGGGCGATGATCAAGGACTTCGTCGAGGTCTTCGCCGACGCTCCCATCGAGGTGTGCGAGGAGCGCGACGTGAAGGGTCTCTACAAGAAGGCGCGCGCCGGCGAGATCAAGGGCTTCACCGGCGTCGACGACCCCTACGAGGCGCCTCTGAGCCCGGAGGTCGTCTGCGACACCGCGAACGAGTCCGTCGAGGAGTCGGCGCAAAAGGTCGTCGACAAGCTCGTCGAGCTCAAGTTCCTCGAGGTCTAGGCCACAGCTCTCTTGATCGACTTACACACGCACACCACCGTCTCCGACGGCGGCGACTCGCCGTCGGAGCTGGTGGCCAAGGCCGCCGCGGCCGGGCTCGACGCGCTGGCCGTGACCGACCACGACAACGACGGCGGCTGCGACGAAGCCGTCGCGGCGGGCCGTGAGCACGGCGTCGAGGTCGTGCGCGGCGTCGAGATCTCCTGTGACGTCGAGGACCTGACCGCGCGGGGCTACGCGCCCGACGGGCGTCCGACGATGCATCTGCTCGGCTATTTCATCCCCGCGCGCGACAATCCGATGTCGGCCGCGCTCGCGGAGCTCCAGAGCGCGCGGGCGAACCGCAACCACCTCATCGTCGAGCGGCTCAACGAGCTCGGGATCCCCGTGACGTTCGAGGAGGTCGAGGCCGAGGCGGGGGGTCCGGGGGCCCAGATCGGACGGCCGCACTTCGCGGCGGTGCTGGTGCGGCACGGCGCGGTCCCCGACTACCAGACCGCGTTCGACGAGTACCTCGCGAAGGGCGCGAAGGCGTACCTCACGCGCAAGCTGTACTCGCCGGCGGAGGCGACCGAGCTGATGGTCCGCTCCGGCGTCGTCCCCGTGCTCGCGCACCCGTTCACGCTGAAGCTGCCGGTCGAGCAGCTCGAGGCGTTCGTCGACGACCTCGTCGCCGTCGGGCTGCGCGGGATCGAGGGCTACCACGGCGACCTGCCCGGGATCGAGCAGGAGCCGTACCGGGCGCTGGGCCGCGCGAGGGACCTGATCGTGTCGGGCGGCAGCGACTACCACGGCGACATGCGCCCCGACCGCGGCCTGCCCGGTGGCAAGCACGGGGTCGAGGTGCCCGACGAGGTGCTGGAAGAATTGCGGGCCGCGGCGCGAGAGCTTCAGGGGGTTGCGTAGGCATGTTCATCACTCGGGCGACGCGTCACGACCGCGCCGACCTCGAAGAGCTCTACAGGGAATACGGCTGGGCGAACGAGAACCTCGCGAAGGGCACCGCGTTCATCGCGCGCGACGGCGGCGTCGTCGGAGCGGTGAGGCTGGTCGAGGTCGAGCCGAACACGCTCGTGGTCGACGGCGTCCTGGTCAAGGAGGGTCGGCGCGAAGACGGCATCGGCCGCGCGCTCATGCAGGCCGCGATGAACAGCCGCGGGGGCACGATGTACCTCTGCTGCCACGACAACCGCATGCGCTTCTACGGCCACTTCGGCTTCGAGCAGATCGACGTCATGGACGCGCCGGAGCCGGTGCGCGAGTACTGGAAGGAGATCGGGGACTGGCCGACGGAGCCGGGCCACGAGCACTTCTTCATGAAGGCGCGCTAGCGCGTCAGGAGCACCGGTGTGGATTTCCGCCAACCACCTTGACAGGTTGGAGACCGGCACCGAACGTGGGAGCGTTCGAGGACCGCCGGGAGGGCCCGGCAGGAAAGGACTGCAGATTGAAGCCTCGCCGGCCCGCTCCGGGGATCGTTCGTATCGCGCTGTGCCTGCTGACGGCGGCATCGTTCGGGTCTTCTGCCGCTGCGCAGACGCCCCCGGCCGCAGAAGATGCGCCCGTCGTCGCGTACTGGCGGTTGGTGGGCGGAGGATTCGAAGCGGTCGTCGCCGACGCTGCAGGAAACGACCTCCACGTCTACAGAGATTTCCCCAAGATGTCTCTGAACGGAGGCGTCCTGGCCGGGGAGGTTCCCGGCAAGCGCAGGGGCGTCGCACGAGTCGTCGGATTCGACGCGGCCTCGGGCGACCGCCTCTTCCGCATTCCCGCCGCACGCCTGCCCGTCGTCCTGGACGGCGGCCGGAAGGTCGCGTTCTCTCCGACGGTTCACCGCGACGACACCACGCGTTCGGTGTGGATGCGGACTCCTGCCGGCAGGCTGAGGAAGATTGCCCAGTTCGCGCAGGGGTCGCTCCCGGGCATCCGCCACGGCATGGGAGGAGGCGCGTTGCCGCTCGACATGGCGTTCGACGAGCGTGGGCGCTACATGGCCCTCGTCGGCGGGCTCGAGACGCTCCGTAGCTTCGACGTCTGGATCGTCGACACGAAGACGAAGGAAGCGACGCGGATGACGCGCGGCGAGAACTCGCACAACCCGTCGCTGACACCGGATGGAAGCCGCTTGGCGGTCCGCGTCGAGCGCCCCGAGCCCTGTACGGATCCCGTCTACGGCGAGATCCTCGTCGGGAAGATCCGCGTGTTCTCTCTGACGACGGGAGAGGGCCGGACGTTGACCGAGTGGAGCTGTGACCTTCTGTACGACACGCCTCGGTGGATCGACGACGACACGCTAGTTGCCGGACGCGCCGCGCGCGACGCGACGATGCCCTTTGGATGGGATCTGGACATCGTGGAGATCGACCCCGAGACCGGGGCGATCACCGACATGGTCACCGAGGGAAACCCGTGCTGCGC
>JALZEG010000049.1 GCA_030862185.1 Actinomycetota bacterium | reverse complement strand
CCCGCCGCTCCTCAATTCCGCCCCCGCTCGTCCCGATGGTAGGGAGAGGCCACAGGTGCAACCGCGTCGTAAACGAACAGGAGACAGATCATCAACTCGTCCGAGATGGGGCTGCGGGAGGATCAGGACGTGACGTCCGACCTCCACGACGACGCGACCGCCGGGGCCGCCGTGCTCCTCGTCGACGACGACGAGTCCCTGTTGCGGATGCTCGCCCGGCTCCTGGAGGGCGCGGGCTACCGCACGACTTCCGCCCGTGACGTCGCCGCGGCGCGCGAGGCGCTGCGGGATCAGCGCTTCGAGCTCCTCCTGGCCGACGTCGACATGCCGGGCCCGTCCGGGCTCGAGCTCGCCCGCGAGGTGAAAGAGGCGTATCCGGACACCGCGACCGTGATGGTCACGGGCCTCGACGACACGTCGGTGGCGCGGGCCGCGCTGGAGCTGGGCGCGTACGGGTACGTCGTGAAGCCGTTCGAGGCGAACGAGATCCTGATCGAGGTGTCGAGCGCGCTCCGGCGCCGTGCGCTGGAGGTCGAGAACCGCGCCCACCGCGACCGCCTCGAGCAGGTGGTCAAGGACCGCACCGAGGAGCTGTGGAACGCGATCGGCAAGCTCGAGGTCGCCGGCAAGGAGCTGCGGCTCGCGCAGGAGGACACCGTCGAGCGCCTGTCGATCGCCGCGGAGTTCCGCGACGACGAGACCGCCCGCCACGTGCAGAGGATGAGCCGCTACACCTCGCTGCTCGCGGTGAGGGCGGGGGCCGACGCCGAGCGCGCCGAGCTGGTGCGCACCGCCGCGGTCATGCACGACGTCGGCAAGATCGGCATCCCGGACAGCATCCTGCTCAAGCCCGGCAAGCTCACGCCGGAGGAGCGCCGCATCATGGAGCAGCACAGCGAGATCGGCTACCGCATCCTCTCCGGGTCGCGTTCCGAGCTGCTCACGCTCGCGGCGCAGATCGCGTGGACGCACCACGAGCGCGTCGACGGGAACGGTTACCCGCGCAGGCTCGCCGGCGACACGATCCCGCTCGAGGGCCGCATGGGTGCGATCGCCGACGTGTTCGACGCGCTGACGTCGCACAAGGTCTACCGGAAGGCGTCTCCGCTCGGCCAGGCCGTCGACATCATGCGGGAGGGCCGCGGGACGCAGTTCGACGCCGACCTGCTGGACCTGTTCCTCGACTCGATGGACGAGGTCGTGCGCATCAAGGAGCGCTTCGCCGACCGATAGCATTCAGGACGTGAAGGTGGTCCTGGGCTCCGACATGAAGACCGAACTGATCGACGCGGTCGCGCGCGACCTGGAGCGGCGGGGCCATTCCGTCGACCTGATCGGCCCTCCCGGCGGCGACGAGATCGAATGGGCCGAGGTCGGGCAGAAGGTGGGGGCCGCGGTCGCGTCGCACGACGCCGGCACCGGGGTCCTCTTCTGCTGGACGGGCACCGGAGCCTCGATCGCGGCCAACAAGGTCCCCGGCGTGAGGGCGGCGCTGTGCACGGACAAGGCGACGGCCGAGGGGGCGCGCAAGTACAACGACGCGAACGTCCTGGTGATGGGGCTGCGCCTCACCTCGCCGGAGGTCGCGAAGGAGATGCTGGACGCGTGGTTCGCGACCGCTCTCGATCCGTCCGAGAAGGCAAACGTCGAGAGGCTGGAGTTGGGGGCGACGGAGGATCTCCTCCGCGGCCCCCGGCCGGGCCGGTGAGGTGACCGACGCCCATATAGAGCAGACCGCGGCGCCCGAGGAGTCCCCGCGGCTCGGCAGGACGACGGCGTTGATGACCGCGGGGACGGTCCTGTCGCGGGTGACGGGTGTGCTCCGGCTGGGCCTCCTCACCTGGACGCTCGGCGTCGCCGAGACGCGGATGACCGACACGTACAACCTCGCGAACTCGGCTCCGAACGTCCTCTACGAGCTCGTCCTCGGCGGCGTGATCACGGCCGTCTTCGTGCCGATCTTCGTCGAGCTGGCGGACACGCGCCCCGACGGCTCCCGCGACATCAGCGGGATCGTGAACGTCTGCCTCGTCGGGCTGACGGTGATCGCCCTCGCCGGGATCCTCGCGGCCCCCCTGATCGCCAGGTTCTATTCGACGAGCCTCACGGGGGCCGAAGCGGCCGCGCAGCAACGCGCGATCACGACGCTGCTGTGGTTCTTCCTCCCCCAGATCCCCCTCTACGGCGTGTACTTCCTCGGCAGCGCGTTCATGAACGTGAGAAAGAGGTTCGTGCTGCCGATGTTCACGCCGATCCTGAACAACCTCGTGCTGATCGCCGTGCTCCTGGTCTTCGCCGTGCTCTACGACGAGGTCGACCTGGAGTCGGTCACGACCGCGCAGCTCGCGCTCCTCGGCCTCGGGACGACGGCCAGCGTCGCGCCGATGGGCCTGCTCCTGCTCCCGTCGCTGCGCCGCCTCGGGTACCGCTGGGAGTGGAGGTTCGACC
Source organism: Actinomycetota bacterium (assembly GCA_030862185.1). Lineage (GTDB taxonomy): Bacteria > Actinomycetota > CADDZG01 > CADDZG01 > WHSQ01 > JALZEG01. The sequence goes on along the minus strand of JALZEG010000049.1, from coordinate 198 downwards.
GCGCGCTGTGGCGGCGCGTCGCGCGCCTCAGCGGATACGCGATCGGGTTCGTCGCCGCGAACCAGATCGGGTTCCTCGCGATCCAGAAGATCGCCAACGAGAGCCAGGGGGCGTTCACCGCCTACACCGCCGCGTTCACGTTCTTCCTGCTCCCGGTCGGCCTGTTCGTGTGGTCGATCACCACGGCCCTCGCGCCGT
>JALZEG010000045.1 GCA_030862185.1 Actinomycetota bacterium | reverse complement strand
GCCGAGCTCGCGGACAAGCTCTCGACTCTCGACCTCACGCCCGACGAGACCGACGCGGTCTACCAGCGTCTGATCGACCTCGGGGTCGACGTCGTCGAGGACGAGGTGATCGAGGAGGAAGAAGAGGAAGAGCCGGTCGCCGCCCCGGCCCCCGACGCGGACGAGGAGAGGGTCCGGGCGCGGCGCGAGGTCGACATGGCGCTCAAGGCGCCGACGAACGATCCCGTGCGCATGTACCTGAAGGAGATCGGCCGCGTCGCGCTCCTCACCGCGCAGGAGGAGGTCTCGCTCGCGAAGCGCATCGAGGCCGGCGTGCTCTCGGACGAGCGTCTCGAGCGCGAGGCCGACCAGCTGAACGACGACGAGCGCTTCGACCTGAAGTGGAAGAGCTCCGACGGCGGGCGCGCGAAGCGCCACCTCGTCGAGGCGAACCTCCGTCTGGTGGTCTCGATCGCGAAGCGATACGTGGGCCGCGGCATGGCGTTCCTCGACCTGATCCAGGAGGGCAACCTCGGACTGATCCGCGCGGTCGAGAAGTTCGACTACACGAAGGGCTACAAGTTCTCGACGTACGCGACGTGGTGGATCCGTCAGGCGATCACGCGCGCCATCGCCGACCAGGCGCGCACGATCCGCATCCCCGTGCACATGGTCGAGACGATCAACAAGCTCCTACGCATCCAGCGTCAGCTCCTCCAGGACCTCGGCCGCGAGCCGACGGCCGAGGAGATCGGCGACCAGATGGAGCTGCCGCCCGAGAAGGTGCGCGAGATCCAGAAGATCAGCCAGGAGCCCGTCTCGCTCGAGACGCCGATCGGCGAGGAGGAGGACTCGAACCTCGGCGACTTCATCGAGGACTCGGAGGCCGTGGTCCCTCTGGAGCGGGCGTCGTTCCGGCTGTTGCAGGAGCAGCTCGAGTCGGTCCTCCACACGCTGTCGGAGCGCGAGAAAGAGGTGATCCGGCTGCGCTTCGGCCTGGTCGACGGCCAGCCGTGCACGCTCGAAGAGGTCGGCAAGAAGTTCGGCGTCACCCGCGAGCGGATCCGCCAGATCGAGTCGAAGACGCTGTCGAAGCTGCGCCACCCCTCCCGGAGCCAGAAGCTCCGGGACTATCTCGAATAGCGGCCGCTAGGGCTGCGGTGGGGGAGCGACGGTCAGGCCCGACGGGCGTGACTCGCCCGAGCCCTTGACCTTGTTCACGCCCTCGCTCGCCAGGTCCTTCGCCTGCTCGAGGCCCGAGCCGACGGCCTCCTTCGCCTTTCCCGTCGCCTGCTGGAATCCCGGCGAGCTGACGACGTTCTCGTACAGGCGCTGGAGCTGCTCGTAGCGCTCCCGGCCCGCTTTCGCGCCGAGGACGTAGCCCGCCCCGAAACCGATCAAGACACCCAGACGACCGCGCATGACGACCTCCCAAAGGCTCAGCGATAGATGCCAGATCGTATGCCCGTGACGCGTCGGGGCAAATCCCTGTCCGCTCCCCGCCCACCCCCGCCTATAGGATGTGCCGGCATCGTTCCGGGGTAGCTCAACCGGCAGAGCAACCGGCTGTTAACCGGTAGGTTGCGGGTTCGAGTCCCGCCCCCGGAGCTCCCGAGGCGGCCCGACGGGCCGCCTTTCTCGCGCCCGCGCCCGCCCGATCGCGTAAAGGCCGACGCACCGCGTCGTCCTCGACGCGGTGGAGCCCGACTACGCCTCCGACCTGCGGTTTCGCGCCCTCACCCGGCCCGATCTAGCTAGTCAAGGAGCAGCTTCAAACTTCCCCCCCGGAGGGGGGCCCTTGCACCCCCGAGGGGGATGCGGCGCCTGCTCCCGCCCTGTCAAGGTCGGTTGAGCTTGTTGCTTGTTGTTAATTACTGGGGCTGGGAGGCCGGGATGAAGCACCACCATTCGGACGTCGACGTGGACCAGCTCTGGGCGGACTTCGCGGCCGATCCCTCCGCTGCGATCCGGGAGCGCCTCATCCGCAACTACCTCCCGCTCGTGGAGTTCCTCGCCGCTCGGCTCGGGCGCCACGTCCACGCGTCGTACCGGTCGGACCTCTACAGCTTCGGTGTCGAGGGCCTCATGGACGCGATCGAGAAGTTCCGGCCGGAGATGGGCAACCGCTTCGAGACCTACGGCTCCTGCCGTATCCGCGGGGCGATGAGCGACGGGATCCGCAAGATGTCGTGGCTCCCCCGGGGGGCCGAGAGCCGCGCGAGCCGCGTCATCGAGACGGTAGTGCCGGTCGACTTCCAGGCCGCGCGCACACCGGTCGGGACGCGGCTGCAGGACTCACTCAGCGACCGCACCGCCGGCACCCCGTTCGACGGCCTCCTGCTCGAGGCCGACCACGACGAGGTGCTGGCCGCGATCCAGGCGCTGCCCGAGCGCGAGCGCAAGGTCGTCGTCGACCACTACTACTCGCAGAAGCAGCTGAAGGAGATCGGCCGCGACATGGGGGTGACCGAGTCGCGGGTGTGCCAGCTGCACCGGCGCGCGTTGCGGCTGCTGGAGGGACTGCTCGTCGAACCGGCCACCGCATGAGGACTCCTGCCGAGGAGGAGTGAGCGCGGCGGCGACTCGGAGGGGCGCCGGGTCGCCGTCCGCTCCCACACGCGGCACCGCGCGAAGTCCTAGGGGCAGTCCCCCGATATGACGCACCGCACGGTGCCCGTGACCTCGTCGTAGATCGGGAGGACGATGCTCCTGACCTTCTCCACGGTGCCCGGCAGGTTCGCGAGCACCTTGTTCACGACGCCGCACGGTACGGCGAGCGGCTGTGCGCAGTCGACGTGCGGTTGAGCGCTCGCGGGAGTTGCCGCGGCCCCGAGGGCCGCGGAGCTGAGCAGCAGGGCCGCTCCCAGAGTTGCGATCGGTCGCTTCATTCGTCTTCTCCTATCGTCCGCCGTCGGAAGGGGAGGACTGTAGCCGGGCAAGCCCGTCTTGTCACGATTTGCGGGGGTCGAGGCAGGGCTGCGTATTTCTCGTGTTGCGACATGATCCGAGCATGGGCGTGCGGAGCCTCGTGTCGAGCCCGGTGCGGAAGGCGGTGCTCGCGGCCGCGCTCGTCGTGGCCGCCGGGATCTTCCTCTTCGTCCGCGCGAGCGCCGGCGGACCGCTCGCCGATCCCGCCTGCCCGGCGGGCGCACCGGCCATGGCCTTCAACGTCTCCGGTGCGCTCAGGCAGGACGACATCGCGGTCACCGACGGAGAAGGCGGAATTCGCCGGCTGACCGACGACCACGCGTCGTGGGACCCGAGCTTCTCCCCCGACGGGAGCAAGATCGTCTTCACCACCGGACGCCACGGCACACATCTGGAGTGCTGCGGGTTCGACCGGCAGGACGTCTACGTGATGAGCTCCGACGGGACCGATCAATACCCCCTCATGGAGCTGTCGCCTTCGACCTTCCACTACGAGGGGCGGTCGACGGGTGCGGAGCCCGCGTGGTCGCCGGACGGACGATGGATCGCCCTCGTGCGCGGTGACGGGCTGTTCCTCGTTCACTCGGAAGGCGGTGAGCCGAGGCTTCTCTACGAGTCGAAGCGCGCAGCGGTCCACAGCCCGGCGTGGTCGCGCGATTCCGAACGCATCGCATTCCGCCACTCGGCCCGCGGGGGCAACGAGAGCATCTTCGTGGTCGAAGTGGATACCAAGCAGGTCGACGCGTTCGCCCGCGACGTGGGAGTGCAAGGAGACATCGCATGGTCGCCCGACGGCGACTCCGTTGCGTTCGAGAGGTATCCCAGGATCTTCGTCGTCTCGGCCGGGGGCGTGCAGCGCAGGCTCCTCGTCAAAGGTGGACAGGCGCCCGCCTGGTCGCCGGACGGGAGCGAGCTCGCTTATCTCGCGGACGTCGGTTCGGACCGCCGCATGTTCACGCAGCCGGTGCCGTCGGGCGAGCGATCCAGGGTCGACACCGGGGACATGGACCTGTACAGCTTCGAGACCGACCTCGACTGGTTGGATTGCCCCGGCTGAGCGGCGGAGAGGGCACGACCGCTTCCGCCGCGCCGCGCCGACCGGCCGCAAGACCGGATACACCACGTTCGTCTATCCGCGAGAATCGGCATGCGCTCGGGGGCGTAGCTCAGTTGGTCAGAGCGGCGGACTCAT
>JALZEG010000044.1 GCA_030862185.1 Actinomycetota bacterium | reverse complement strand
CTGCTCGTCAACGGCTCCGGCGGCATCGCCGTCGGCATGGCGACGAACATCCCGCCGCACAACCTCGGCGAGGTCATCGACGGCGTCGTCGAGGTCCTCGAGAACCCCGAGCTCGGCCAGGACAAGGACAAGATGCTCCCGGCCCTCATGAAGCACATCAAGGGCCCGGACTTCCCGACCGGCGCGCTCGTGCTCGGACGCCAGGGGATCGTCGACGCCTACACGACGGGGCGCGGGTCGATCAAGATGCGCGCGGTCTGCGAGGTCGAAGAGGGGCCGCGCGGCAACCCGAGGATCATCGTCACCGAGATCCCGTACCAGGTGAACAAGGCGCGGCTCGCGCAGAAGATCGCCGAGCTCGTCAACGCGAAGGAGAACCGCCTCGAGGGCATCGCCGACCTGCGCGACGAGTCGAGCGAGCGCGGCGGGATGCGGCTCGTGATCGAGCTGAAGAAGAACGCGGTCCCCCAGGTCGTCCTGAATACCCTCTACAAGAGGACGCAGCTCCAGGACAACTTCGGCGTCAACATGCTCGCCCTCGTCGACGGGGTGCCGCGGACGCTCAACCTCGCCGAGGTCGTCGAGGCGTACATCACGCACCAGATCGACGTCGTCGTGCGACGGACGCGGTACCGGCTGCGCAAGGCGGAGGAGCGCTCCCACATCCTCGAGGGGCTGATCATCGCCCTCGACAACATCGACGAGATCGTCGCCCTGATCCGGGCGGCCGCCGACACGGAGGAGGCCCGGGGCGGTCTGATGGCGAGCTTCGGGCTCACCGAGATCCAGGCGAACCACATCCTCGACATGCCGCTGCGCCGTCTGACCGCCCTTGAGCAGGACAAGATCCGCGAGGAGCACGCCGAGCTCCAGAAGACGATCGCGGACCTGCGCGACATCCTGGCGAACCCGGCGCGCGTGCGCGAGATCATCGCGACGGAGCTCAAGGACATCCGCAAGCGCTTCGCCGATCCCCGCCGGACGCGGCTCGTTCCCGACGAGGGCGAGTTCGACATCGAAGACCTGATCGCGGACGAGGATCTCGTCGTCTCGGCGTCGCGCGACGGCTACGTCAAGAGCGTCCCGCTCGACACGTACCGCCGGCAGGGACGCGGCGGCCGCGGCGTCAAGGGGGCCGCGCTCAAGGAAGGCGACATCGTCGAGCATCTCCTCACGACGACCGCGCACGCGTACCTGCTGATGTTCTCGAGCAACGGGCGCGTCTACCGGCTCAAGGCCCACGAGATCCCCAAGCGCGACCGCACCGCCCGCGGGACCGCGGTCGTCAACGTCGTCTCGATGCGCCCCGAGGACAAGGTCGCCGCGGTCATCGACACGCGCGACTACGAGAGCTACCGCTACCTGCTGATCGCGACGAAGGGCGGCATGGTCAAGAAGACCCTGTTCCGCGAGTACGACTCCTCGCGGCGCGAGGGGATCATCGCGATCAACCTCAAGGAGGGCGACGAGGTCGTGCGCGTCCGACCGACGTCCGGCAACGACGACGTGCTACTGATCACCAAGAAGGGCAAGGCCATCCGCTTCTCGGAGTCCGCGGTCCGCTCGATGGGACGCACGGCGACCGGCGTCATCGGCATCCGGCTCGACGAGGACGACGAGGTCGTGTCGTGCGACGTGGTGAGCGGCGCCGAGGCGAGGGCCGAGCTACTCGTCGTCACGCAGTTCGGGTACGGCAAACGCACGAAGATCCCGGAGTTCCCGCGCAAGGGCCGCGGGGGCAAGGGCGTGATCGCGGCGAAGCTCACGAGGCCGCGCGGCCCCCTCGTCGGCGCGGTCGTCGTGAACCCGGACGACGAGGTCTTCTTGATCTCGGACGACGGCCAGGTCATCCGGATGCAGGTGAACACGATCTCCCGCCAGGGGCGTCCGACGACGGGCGTGCGCGTGATGAACCTCTCCGGCGGCACCTCGGTCTCCGCGGTCGCGCCGGTGGTCAACGAGCCCGACGTGAACGGGGGCCCGGAGCAACCGAAGCTCGGGGAGTGAACCCCATCCGGCGGCGCGGAGTCGTATAGCCCATACTGAGAGGGCATTCGACGCAGGGGGAGCCGTTGTCCTCTAGGGAAGAACGGGAGAGAGGGTGGCACACGAACCCCGAGGCGGCCACCGCTTCGGGAGGTCACATGACGCCCGAGACGGTGCCCTCCGACCCGTGGGCGGACCCACTCGACGCACCGCTTCCCTCGGAGCTCGACCGTGCGGGAGCGGTCCCGTCCCGCACACGGACGGACATGTTCCCCACCACCGAGCAGGTCCTTCGTGACGAGCGCGCGGCCCAGCCGCCCCCGCGGTCGCGCCGCCGCCGCGTGCCGGTTCGCCGCGTCAAGCGGACGCTCAAGCACGTCGACCCGCTGACCGTCCTGAAGCTCTCCGCTTTCTACTGGGCCGTGTTCCTCGTCATCTGGCTCGGCATCGTCGCCGTCGCCTATTCGCTCGTCGACTCGGCGGGCTTCTTCGGGTCGCTCGAGCGCTTCGCGCGCAGCGTCGAGCTCGGTAAGCCGAACATCACGCTGGGTCTCGTCGAGAAGTGGGCGTTCCTCGTGGGGATCACGTTCGCGCTCGTCACGACGCTCGTTAACGTCTTCCTCGCGTTCCTCTACAACGTCGCCGCGGACCTGATCGGCGGGCTCGAGCTAACGTTTGTAGAACGCGACACCTAGGGAGACGAATCGTTGCGCCGCTTCGATCACGTAGCGCGCGGCCCCCTTTTTGTTCTGGGCGCCGGCCGAGGCCGCCGCCTCTAGCTGTGGCCGAGCCGATGATCTCGATGCGGGAGGTCACCAAGACCTTCCCCGGATCGAAGACCCCCGCCGTCACCTCGCTGTCCCTCGACGTGGCCGCGGGCGAGACCGTCGTGCTCGTGGGTCCCTCGGGCTGCGGAAAGACCACGACGATGAAGATGATCAACCGGCTGGTCGAGCCGACGGCGGGGACGATCGTGGTCGACGGCACCGACGTGACGAAGCACGACCCCGTCCGGCTGCGCCGCGGCATCGGCTACGTCATCCAGAGCATCGGCTTGATGCCCCACCGGACGGTCGCGCAGAACGTCGCGACGGTCCCGAAGCTCCTCGGATGGGACGACGCGCGCACGCAGGCCCGCGTCGGCGAGCTCGCGGACATGCTCGAGCTCGACCGCGACCTGCTCGGGCGGTACCCGAACGAGCTGTCGGGCGGCCAGCGGCAGCGGGTCGGCGTCGCGCGCGCCCTCGCCGTGGACCCGCCCGTGATGTTGATGGACGAGCCGTTCGGCGCGGTCGACCCGATCGTGCGCGAGCGGCTGCAGGACCAGTTCCTGCGGATCCAGTCCGAGCTCCGCAAGACGATCGTGTTCGTGACCCACGACGTCGACGAGGCCCTCAAGATGGCGGACCGCATCGCGATCCTCAACCGAGGCGGGATCGTCGAGCAGCTCGCGGCCCCCGCCGAGATCCTGCGCTC
>JALZEG010000018.1 GCA_030862185.1 Actinomycetota bacterium | reverse complement strand
GACGCGTCCGGCGCGATCATCTCGTTCCCCGAGCGCGACTGCTCGCTGCAGAGGCGGCACCAGAAGCTCGTCGAGGAGTCGCCGTCGCCCGCGCTCGAGCAGGCGACGCGCGAGGCGATGATGGAGGCGGCCGCGCGCGTCAGCAAGCAGGTCGGCTACCGCAACGCCGGGACGATCGAGATGCTGCTCGACTCCGACGGCAAGACCTTCTACTTCCTCGAGATGAACACGCGGCTCCAGGTCGAGCACCCGGTGACCGAGCTCGTGACCGGGGTCGACCTCGTCAAGGCGCAGCTGCTGATCGCGGCGGGGGAGCCGCTCGAGTTCGGCCAGGACGACGTCGAGCTGCGCGGCGCCGCGATCGAGTGCCGGATCAACGCGGAGAACCCCGCGAAGGGCTTCCTGCCCGCGCCCGGCCACATCGGTGCGTACCGAGAGCCGCAGGGGCCGGGCGTGCGCGTGGACTCGGGGGCCGAGGCCGACTACACGATCCCGCAGGCCTACGACCCGCTGATCGCGAAGCTGATCACGAGCGGCGCGACGCGCGACGAAGCACGCCGGCGGATGCTCCGCGCGCTCGACGAGTACGTGGTGGAGGGGATCAAGACGACGATCCCGTTCCATCGCCTGATGCTGGCCGACCCGCGCTTCGCCACCGGCGAGTACCACACCGGCACGGTCGAGAAAGAGACCGACCTGTCGCCGCTCGCCGACGAGCCGGCGGGACTGGCCGCGGGGGGCAAGCGGATCGCCGAGCGCAGCTTCGGCGTCGAGGTCGACGGCAAGCGCTTCGCGGTGCGGCTGCGCGAAGAGGTCGGCGACGCGCTGCCCGAGAAGCCGCGGCCCCCGGAGAGCGCGGGTTCGATCGCCGGCGGGGGGACCGAGGCCCTGGCCGCGCCGATGCAGGGGACGATAGTTAAGGTCCTCGTGTCGGCGGGCGACGAGGTCGAGGCCGGCCAGCCGGTGTGCGTGCTGGAGGCCATGAAGATGGAGAACTCGATCCTCGCTCCCCACGCGGGGACGGTGGAGGAGCTGCGGGTCGAAGCGGGTCAGTCGGTCGAGACCGGCGCGACCCTCGCGATCATCCGCTAGGACGCTACGGCTCGACCACGAACGCCTTGCGAACGCGCTTCTGCCCGTACTCGGTCACCTGCGCGCACCCCGCCAGGTCGACCGCCCTCTTGTACGCCAGGGCGAAGAGGTCTACCGGCCCGACCCGAACGTCCTTCTTGCGGAGCTCCAGGCGCGCAGTCGCGTGTCCCGCGGCGTTCGTCTCGCCGAACCCGAAGATCGCGCGCTCCTTTCGGGAGTTCATCACGAGGACGCCGAACATCGCGCCGTGCACGGGCGTTTCGGTCTGCTTGCGCGTCACGGTCGCGTCGACGCGGACGGTCTCGCCGACGTGGTAGGTCTTGCGGCCGATGTCGAGCCGCACGTCGTATACCTCGACCGAGACGGTCTCGCATTCCGCCGCAGCCGTACCGCCTCCGGCGACGACGAGCCCCGACACGAGGGTCGCGCACAGCAGGATCCGCGCCAGCCTCATCGAAATCATCACCTGCCCGCTAGGGGATATGTCCGAATTCTACCCTTGGGCACGTGATCCAACCGGTCGGGTAACGGTCAGTAGCGGGCGTCTCCCATCCTCACGCCGGGCCGGTGCTGGCGCATGTCCTCGGTTCCGATCGCCAGGCGCCCGTCCAGGGTCGGGTAGAAGACCTCCATGTTCCGGTCGGGCCCAGTGAAGCCCGTGACGAACTCGCCGAGGTTCACGTCTCCCGGCGGCACCGCGACAAGCTCGACGTAGTGCTGCCCGATGACCTCGATCCCGGCCTCCGCCAGCGCGGCGTTCGCCTTGTCGGCGTCGTCGACGAGCACGTGGACGTAGCCCCACTTCTCACCCGGCCGGAGATCGCCCGAGATCCCCTCCACCTTCACCCCCGCTTTCGCCAGGACGTCGCAGGACCTCGCCAGCGTGCCCGGCCGGTTCGCCACCGCCAGCCGCAAATCGGTGCTCATGGTCACCTCCGGTGCCGAGACCGTCGTCTCCTCCCCGGAAGACTCCGTATCCTCGGCCCGTCCGTCAAGTCGAGGAGGGTCGATGGCAGGGCGCAACGTCTCCTATTGGGTCGAGTCGACACCCGACCCGGCGTTCCAACCCCTGACCGCGGACCTGCGCGTGGAGTGCGCCGTCATCGGGAGCGGGATAACCGGGCTCACGACGGCTTTCCTCCTCCAGCGCGCCGGCATGAAGGTCGCGGTGATCGAGATGGACGGCGTGGCCCGCGGCGTGAGCGGCTACACGACGGCGAAGGTCACGTCGCTGCAGGGCACGATCTACTCGCAGCTCGAGAGCAAGCACGGGAGCGATGCCGCGACCCGCTACGCCACCGCGAACGAGGCAGCGTTGGCAACGGTGGAGTCCCTCGTACGCGAGCACGCGATCGACTGCGACTTCGAGACGAGGTCCAACTACACGTACTGCGAGGACCCGTCCGACCTGGCGAAGATCGGGCAGGAGGTCGAGGCGGCGTCCCGTGCCGGGCTCCCTGTCGAGCTCGTCCACGAGACGGACCTGCCGTACGACGTCGCCGGTGCCGTCCGTCTCGACGGGCAGGCCCAGTTCCATCCCCGCAAGTACCTCCTGCGCCTCGTCGACGAGCTGCAGCGCGGCGGCTGCCTCTTCTTCGACGACACGCGGGCGACCGGCGTCGACGAGGGGGAACCCTGCACCGTCGAGACGACCGGGGGCACCGTCCGCGCCGACCACGTCGTCGTCGCCACGCACTACACGTTCCTCGACCGTTCGATGATGTTCCCGCGTGTCCATCCGAAGAGGTCGTACGCGCTGGCCGGGCCGGTGCCCGCGGGGAACGTACCGTCCGGCATGTACCTGAGCACCGAGCCGACGTGGTCGGTGAGGACGCTGCGCGACGGCGACGAGGTCCTGGTGCTCGCCGGCGGCAGCGGCCACAACGTCGGACAGCACTACGACACCGAGGAGCGGTACACGCGGCTCGAGGAATGGGCACGGTCGAAGCTCGGGATGACCGAGGTGCGCTACCGGTGGTCGACGCAGGACGGGTCGTCGGTCGACGTGCTCCCGTACATCGGGCGCCTCACGCCGGGCTCCCGCCGCGTCTTCACCGCCACCGCGTTCGGCAAGTGGGGCATGACGAACGGGACGCTTGCGGGGATGATCATCAGCGACCTCGTCACCGGTACCGAGAACGAGTGGGCTTCGTTGTTCGACCCGCACCGCGCGACGCTCAAGGCGTCCGCGTCGAAGCTCGTCAAGGAGAACGTGAAGGTCGCGCGCCACCTCTTCGGCGACCGGGTCAAGCACCCGCAGTCCGGCGTCCCCGGGGATCTCGCGCCCGGCGAGGCCGCGGTCAGCGGCACGGGCGTCGGTCAGGTCGCGGTGTACCGCGACGAGGACGGCGAGCTGCACAAGGTCTCCGCCGTCTGCACTCACCTAGGTTGCATCGTGGCGTGGAACAACGCCGAGAGGACGTGGGACTGTCCCTGTCACGGGTCGCGTTTCGGCTTCGACGGCACGGTCGTCCAGGGCCCGGCAGTAAAGGATCTGAAGCCTAAGGAATAGACGTCTAGCAGGTCATCACGCGGACGAGGTCGGTGCCGCCCGCAGGCGCGGCCGGGCCGGCCGCCACCACGACCACGACGTCGCCGGGCGCGGTCGTTCCCGCGGCGAGCGCCGCCTTCACCGCCACGTCGACGTCCTCGCCGGGAGCGCCCTGCGGCAGCTCTGTCGCGGACCCGAGCGGGAGCACACCCCACGCGAGCGCGAGCATCGCCCGCGGGTGCGAGAAAGGCGAGATGCCGACGATCGGCATCGGAGGCCGGAACGCCGCGACCTTCAACGCGGTCGAGCCGCTGCGCGTCGGACACAGGATCGCCGCGGCGCGCAGGTCGATCGCGGCCTGCACGCCCGCGTGCGCGGTCGCCCACGACACCTGGTCTCCCGGCAGGCTCTCCGTCACCGGCGCGGCGTGACCACCGCCCGACTTCTCGGCGGCCGCGATGATGCCGTCCATCGTCCGCACGACGTCGACCGGACGATCTCCGACCGCTGTCTCCTCGGACAGCATCAGCGCGTCCGTGCCGTCCAGCACCGCGTTGGCGACGTCGGCGACCTCCGCCCGCGTCGGCAGCGGCGCACGCGTCATCGACTCCAGCATCTGCGTCGCGGTGATCACCGGCTTCCCCGCGCAGTTGCAGGCACGGATGATCCGCTTCTGCAGGAGCGGGAGCTCGGGCAGCTCGGTCTGGATCCCGAGGTCGCCGCGGGCGACCATCACCGCGTCCGCCTCCTCCACGATCTCGGCGAGGTTGTCGACCGCGGAGCGCGTCTCGATCTTCGCCACGAGCAGCGGGAGGTCGTCGCTCGGGAGCTCGGCGCGGACGCGCCGCAGGTCGCCGGCGTCGCGCACGAACGAGAGCCCGACGAGGTCGGCGCGCATGCCGAGCGCGTCGCGCAGCGACTGCCGGTCGGTCTCGGTGAACGCCTCGATCCGGCCCTCGTGCTGCGGCAGGTGCATGCCCTTGCGCGACCGGAGGACGCCCCCGCGCACGACGCGCGTCCTGACGCCGGCCCCCTCGGCGGAGACGACCTCGAGCACGATCTCACCGTCCGCGAGGAAGACCTGGTCGCCGCGGGTGACGATCTCCGGGAGCGTCTCCAGCGACGTCGACACCCGCCGCGCGTCGCCTTCGACGTGCTCCGTCGTGAGGTCGAGGATCGCCCCTGCCTCGAGCGCGACCTCGCCGCCGGCGACGGGGCCGGTCCTGATCTTGGGGCCGGGGAGGTCGGCCAGGATCGCGACGACGCGGTCGAGGGACGCTGCTTCCTCGCGCGCGATCCGCGCCGCCTGTGCGTGGGCCTCGGGACTGGGATGGGCGAGGTTGAGCCGCACGACGTCGACGCTGGCGGCGACGAGGTCGCGAAGGACGGGCCGGCTGCGGCTGGCGGGCCCTACGGTGGCGACGATCTTGGCTCTGCGCATGGTCGCGAAGACTACGGCGGCGCTACGCTGCGCCCGTGGAGAGGCGGAAAGCGCCGGTGGCACTGCTGTCGATCGCTCTCGCCGCGGCGGCGTGCGCGCCGTGGAACCAGATCGCCGCAGGCGCATTCGCCGCGGGCGTGGCGAGCGAGCTCGAACGCCGGAACGAGGCAGGGGCGCCGGTCCCTCGCCCCAGCCTGCGGGAGATCTTCCGCGACGGCCGCTACGTGTTCCGGCCGGCGGACCGAGCGGTGGAGCGCGGATTCGCCGAGGCGCTGCGAAGAGAGCCCCTGTTCGACGAGGCGACCGAGAAGTGGGTCGTCAGGATCGCAGCGCGGAGGCGCGGAGGCTCTCCCCCCGTCTACGTGATGGCGGCCGTCCTGAGCGACGTCGCCGTTCGCGACCCCGAGACGTGGGAAGGCGTCCTGCGCGGATTCGCCGAGGCATCGGGCAAGGAGCTCGAAACCGGAACCGTGAGTGGGACCGAGATCGCGTACGCGAAGGTAC
>JALZEG010000002.1 GCA_030862185.1 Actinomycetota bacterium | reverse complement strand
GCCGCCGGCCCCCCAGGGAGTGACGTTGCGGACCTACGAGCTCGGACGCGACGACGAACCGGTTCACCGCGCCTTCAACCGCGCCTGGTCGCAGTACGAGGGCGAGCGGTGGGAGCCGGAGCCGCTCGAGCGCTGGATGGACAACGTGGAGTCGGAGGACTTCGACCCCGCGCACTGGCACCTGGCGATCGAGGCCGGCGAGGTGGCCGGCTTCTGCCTCGGCGAGCGCTACGGCGAAAACGGCTGGATCCAGTACCTGGGCACCGTTCCGGAGGAGCGCGGGCGGGGCCTCGGGCGCGTCCTGCTGCTGCGCGGCTTCGCCGCGTTCTACGACGCGGGCGTCCGCCGCGTCGAGCTGACGGTCAGCTCGGCCAACGTCCCCGCGGCCCGAGCCCTCTACGAGAGCGCCGGGATGCGCGAGACCCTGCGCTACGAGAACCTGAAGAAACCGCTGGCGGCCCTGCGGGCGGTAGTTTCTTCCTGATGGATCCCGAGGGCGTATCCCCCCCAGCCCGCACGTCCTCCGAGAACGGGTCGGCGCGCGGGCTCGTTCTCGGCGGGGGCGGCCTGATAGGCATGGGCTACCACGCGGGTGCGCTCAAGGCGCTGGAAGAATGGGGCGTCGACCTCGGAGGAGCCGACGTCGTCGTCGGCACCAGCGCGGGGGCCGTGATCGGCTCGTACGTCGCGAGCGGCTGGACCGGCGGCGACTTCTACGACTACGCGCACGGACGGCATCCGGAGTCGGAGCGCGACGAGGTCGCGCAGAGAGACCAGGTGCGGACGATATTCACGCCGCTGTGGCACTCGCGCGCCGAGAGGGTCCGCCGCGGTATCGGCTCCACGTTCGCGGTCGTCGCGTCGCGCGGCTACTGGAGCAGGGTCACCGGGGGCCGCGTCCCGTTGGGGCCGTTGCGCAAGGCTTTCCCCGCGGGGCTGTACTCGACGGAGGAGACGCGCTTCCGCCTGCACGCCGACCTCCCCGAGGAGTGGCCGCGCGACGGCGTCTACATCTGCGCGGCCGACCTCTACACCGGCGAGCGCGTCGCGTTCGGCGCTCCGGGGGCACCGCCCGCGACGTTCCCCGAAGCGGTCCGCGCGTCCACGTCGATCCCCGGCGTGTTTCCGCCGGTGCGGATCGGCGACCGGCAGTACGTCGACGGAGGCGTTGTCAGCGCGACGTCGCTCGACCTCGCCGTCGCCGCCGGGTGCAGGTCGATCCTGTGCGTCGCGCCGCTCGGATACCGGAGGGACGACGCGGGCCGCGCGCCGGACCCGCGCCTGTGGTCGAGCATGCTCGTGCGGTCCCTCTTCGCCCGCGCCCTGAGGCGCGAAGTCGTCGCCGCGCGCGCCGCAGGGGTCGAGGTCTTCGTCGTCCGGCCGTGGCTCGCCGACCTGAGGGCCCACGGCACGAACTCGATGAGGCACTTCGACCGGGCCGCGCTCGCGTCGTCGGCACGCGAGGGAACGCTGCGGCTGCTCGAGGCGCACTCCGACCACCCGGCCCTGGTCGCCGCGACGGCGCATCGGGCGACCAGGCGCGCGGGCGGATGACCGCGCTCGACGCGAAGCCCCAGAAGCTCTGCCCGAAGTGCGGGCGCCCGATGTGGGTCGTCGACGTCGAGGGCATGGGGCGGCTGTGGCAGTGCGGGTCGTGCCGGGTGAGCATGGTCGGCGGCACGCTCTACATGTGGCGTGAGCAGGAGGCCGCGACGTCGACGAAGGTCGAGGTCCGCACGTCGCCGACGAAGAAGTACGTCTCGAACAAGCCGTGTCCCGAGTGCGGTCAGCCGATGGTCGCGGTGCAGGTGCCCGACTACGGGACGCGCCACCAGTGCGAGTCCTGCAGGCTGTCGGTGATGTTCGGCGGCTCGATCGTCCGCTGGAAGACCCGCGACCGCGAGCCGGGGGCCTGAGCGCCTTCCTGTCATACGTATCGACCCGTGAGGCGCGCCGGGCATAGCTTCGGCGGAAGAGGTGCTTCCCGGCTGGAACTCCTCGGCTAGCTCCAGGAACGGATAAAGAGGGACGGAACGCCGCAGCGAGCAGACAGCGCGTCGAACGCCCGGCTCGTCCCCGACCGGTGGCCGCACAGCCGCTCGATCTGCCGGGAAGCACCTCCGCGCGTCTCGCCGTCTCGGGAGGAAGGGGGCAAGCTCCGGCGAAGACATGCCCCATGAGACACGGGCGGGCGGCACGGCTCGTCTTGACGAGCGTCCTGCTGGCGCTCGCCCTCGCCGGCCCGGCCCCCGCCTCGCACGACTCCGGTCAGCGTCCCGGCCGGGTCCAATCCCACCAGTACCTCTACTCCCACGGCGTCGACACCTGGCATTGGAAGGTCTCCGCGGAGGACCTCCTGCCTCCCATCGTGTTCGAGCCGCGGCCCGGCGACGAGTGGCTCCACCTCGCCGTCGACGACGCTGCCGGATACCCGGTGTTCGTGCGCGTGCGGCAGGAGGCTCCCGGCGGCGCGCCCGGCCTGGACACGCACTTCTGTGCGCGCGCCGGCATCCTGCGACTCCGCAGCGCCGAGCCGGTCGAGGTCTACCTCTTCAGCGGCGTGTGCCAGAACCACACCAGCGGCATCGCGACCACCGGCACGTTGACGGCGACGTTCACGCGCCGGCTCTAGCGCGCTCTGGCATCCTCGTCCGCGACATGTCCTCGCCCGTCTCCCGCGCCGTCCTCGTCACCGGGTCGTCCTCCGGCATCGGACGCGCCACCGCGCTCCGCCTCGCCGGCAGCGGATGGGACGTCTACGCGTCGGCGCGCCGCCCCGAGTCGATCTCCGACCTCGCCGAGCACGGCTGCAGGCTGCTGCAGCTCGACGTCACCGACGAGGGGTCGATGGTCGCCGCGGTCCGCAAGATCGAGGCCGAGCGGGGGGCCGCCGGCGTGCTCGTCAACAACGCCGGCTACGGGCAGGGAGGCGCCGTCGAGGAGGTCCCGCTGGACGCGATGCGGCGGCAGTTCGAGACGAACTTCTTCGGGCTCGCGCGGCTCACCCAGCTCGTGCTGCCAGGGATGCGCCGGCAGCGCTGGGGCAAGGTGGTCAACTTGAGCTCGATGGGCGGCCGCCTGACGCTGCCCGGCGGCGGCGTCTACCACGCCACGAAGCATGCCGTCGAGGCCCTCAGCGACGCGCTCCGGTTCGAGGTCAGGGGCTTCGGGATCGACGTGATCGTGATCGAGCCCGGCGTGATCAAGACCCGCTTCGGCGACGTCAACGTCGAGACGATCGACCTCGGCGACCCGGACGGTCCCTACGCAGACTTCAACGCGGGCGTGGCGCGGGTGGTCGCCGGCGCGTACTCGCCGCGGGCGCGCGGGATGGGGACGAGCGAGGGAGTCGCCGCGGTCGTCGAGCGCGCCGTGTCGGCGCGGCGTCCGAAGACGCGCTACGTCTATCCGGCGATGGGGCGGGCGCTGATCACGGCGCGGCGCCTGTTGCCGGACCGCGCGTTCGACTTCCTGCTGCGGACGCGCTACCCGGCTCCGCGACCCTAGCTACTTGTCGGCCTGCGCGTCAGGCAGCTTCTTGCGCGGCGTGACGAACCCTCCGATCACCACGCCCGCGGTGCCGCCGGCAAACGCGAACGCGACCGCGCTGATGATCACGGCCTGAGTCGACCCGCCGAAGACGAGCCAGCCGAGGAGCGCGCCGACGACGAGCCCGACGAAGCCGAGCCCGAGCAAACCGCTCGCGCCGCCCTGGGTCTGGCTCTTCGACGCGACGACGCCCGGAGCTGCGACGACGCCTTCCAGCTCGTCCGCCATCTCCTTGCGTGCCTCCGACTTGTCGTCGGCCATCGATTCCTCCTGTCGCGTACCGGCGGTCGAGGTCCGTCCCCTAACCACTACCCCGGTCATACGCCCTCGTCACGTCCGTTCACCGTCCCTGTCCGTTCGGGGAGCCTCTTTACAGCTTGTCACGGCCGTAGCAAAGTAGCCAAGACGGAGCTGCACCTACCTGGGGAGGCCTCATGAACTCGACCGTCGTCGTCCTACCGTTCTCCACTTCGGTCAACGTCCGAGCCGTAACGAATGCAACCCTCAACCAGCAGGTCATCGTCCAGCCCGAAAGCGGACAGGCGACCACTTGGACTGGGACAGGCGAGGGCGACCACCAGATCGGGGCCACCACCATCCAGACACCGGCGAGCGGGAAGAATCCTCGCGGCTACGGCGTCACGGTGCAGGTAAATAGCTGGATAAACGGCCAGTGGACCCCTTCGAACGTCCTCCAGGGGAGCTGCGGGGTGATGTACTACAACGCCGTCTTGGTCGCCAGTGAGGACTACGTCGACGCCGACTGGAACGATGCGGTCGTGTTCTTCACGTGGTGGGAGCCGCCTTCGGCTCGTGAGCTCGAGGACTTCGAGATCGAGCCGAAGTCGTCGAAGGACGGCTAACAGACCGAGCGAGATCCGCAACAGGGTCGCCCGACGCCCAGGCCGCGACGCGCCTCCCTTGCGGCTCGAGCCGGATCCGGCGCGCCACGGTGGTACTATTTAACCCGTGCAAATGGTTGAAAGGCGGCACCTCAGGACCGCCGACCCCTACCGGGACCTCGACGTCGTCGATGCCCGCGCGCCGCGCTTCAACCAGGGCGCCGTCGCCCTGGCCACGGCCCTCTCGCTCGTCACCGGCCAGCCGTGGATCGCGGGCCTCATGGGCCTCCAGCTCGCGATCGGGCTCACGTTCGGGCGCCGCTACTGCCTCCCCTGCGTCCTCTACTTCGAGGTCGTTCAGCCGCGCTTCGGCGAGGGCCCCGTCGAGGACGCGCGGCCCCCGCGCTTCGCGAACGTGCTCGGCGCGACGTTCCTCATCGGCGCGTCGGCCGCTCATCTCGCGGGGTGGAGCGCCGTCGG
>JALZEG010000343.1 GCA_030862185.1 Actinomycetota bacterium | reverse complement strand
GCGCAGCCACACGAACCCGGCCGCGCCCACGGCCGTCGCGGCGACCAGCGGCAGCCATGCGAGGCCGCCGAGGAGGTCCTCGACCAAGCGGGGGCCGAGCAGCGCCGCGAGCCCCGCGACCGCCACGACGTCGGCGGCGCGCAGCACCAGGGTCGAGGACGTGGCGACGTCCAGCGGGATCCCTCCGCGGCGCGCCGCGGTCGTCACCCGGAAGACCTCCCCGAGGCGCAGCGGCAGGACGTGGTTCGCGCCCAGCGAGACGTGGATCGCCGCCCACGCCATCGGGAACGAGAGCGCGGCCACGAGGCGGGTCCACACCCACGCCCTCAGGAGGAACGCGGTCCCGTAGACAGCGACCGCGGCGAGCGCCGCCAGGGGAGCGCCGGAGGCCGCCGCCCAGGTGCGGGAGAAGACCTCGGGATCCACGGCGCGCAGCGCGACGACGCCGCAGGCGACCAGCGCGAGCGTCCCCGCCCACCACCATCCGAGGCCGCGAACCCGCAGCTCAGAGGCCCCGCCGCTCACTTCTTCGCCTCACCGTCCCTTCCTTGTTAGGGTCACCTTACATGGGCACCCGCCTCCGTATCCTGGCCGTCGCGGGCCTGCCTGCGCTCCTCGCCGGGACCGCATGCTCGGGCGGCCGCGACGCCCTCACGATCTACTCCGGGCGGGACGAGGCGCTGGTGGCGCCGCTGCTCGAGGACTTCGTCGAGGAGACCGGGATCGACGTCGACATCCGCTACGGGGACTCGGGCGACCTCGCCCTGCTGCTCGAGGAGGAGGGCGACGCGACCCCTGCCGACGTCTTCCTGTCGCAGAGCCCCGGCCCCACGACGCTCGTCGCGGAGGAGAACGGGCTGGCGGAGCTCGACGGCGACGTGCTCGACCTCGTGGACGAGCGGTGGCGGGGGGACGGCGGCAGATGGGTCGGCGTGACCGCGCGGCAGAGGGTGCTCGTCTACAACACCGAGATCGTGTCCGAGGACGAGCTCCCGGAGTCGGTCTTCGACCTCGTCGAGCCCGAATACGAGGGTGAGGTCGCGCTCGCTCCCACGAACGCCTCCTTCCAGGACTTCGTGACCGCGATGCGTCAGATGGAAGGAGAGGACGCGGCGCGGGAGTGGCTGGAGGGGATGGTCGTGAACGGGTCGCCGACGTACGCGGACAACTCGTCGATCGTCGCCGCGGTCGGACGCGGCGAGATCCCGATGGGCCTCGTGAACCACTACTACAACCACCGCGCGCTAGAGGAGGACCCGTCGCTGCCGTCGCGCAACTACGTCTTCCGCGGCGGCGACCTCGGATCGCTGCTGATCGACTCGACCGTGGGCGTGATCGCGACGACGGACCAGCGGGAGAGCGCCGAGCGCTTCGTGGAGTTCCTCCTCGGCGAGCAGGCGCAGGAGTTCTTCGCACGCGAGACGTTCGAGTACCCGCTGGCCTCCGGCGCGGCCGCGCCGGAGGAGCTCCCGCCGCTCGAGGACGCGTCGGGCCCGGCCGTCGACCTCACGACCCTCGGCGACCTCGAGGCGACCGCGCGGATGATCGCCGACAGTGGCCTCCTCTGAGACGCGCGGAACGAGCCGCGGCCTGGTCGTAGCCGCGTCCGCGGTCGCGGCGGTCTTCGCGGCCCCCTTCCTGTATCTCGTCGCCCGCAACGCGAGCGCGCCTGCCGCGGCGTGGGAGGCACTGACGTCCGGCGACGCGTGGGGGCCGCTCGGGCGCAGCGTGCTGCTCGCGGTGCTGGTCTCGGTATCCGCCACCGCGGTCGGTGCAGGGGCCGGGTGGCTCGTGGCGCGCACCGACGTGCCGGGGGCGCGCCTGTGGCGCGTGCTGCTGCCGCTCCCGCTGGTGATGCCGTCGTTCATCGGCGCGTTCGTCCTGCTCGCCGCGCTCGCGCCCGGAGGCCTGCTGGAGGCCGTGCTGCGTCCCCTGGGCGTGCGACGGCTCCCGGGGATCGGGGGCCTCGCGGGATCGTTCCTCGTCCTCACGCTGTTTACGTACCCCTACGTGTACCTCCCGGCGCGCGCGCGGTTCCGCCGGCTGCCCCCCTCGCTCGAGGAGTCGGCGCGGCTGCTGGGACGCGGGTCGTGGAGCACGTTCTGGCGCGTCGTCGTCCCGCAGGCGCGCGGCGCGATCCTCGCCGGGACGCTTCTGGTCTTCCTGTACAG
>JALZEG010000337.1 GCA_030862185.1 Actinomycetota bacterium | reverse complement strand
GGCCGACCTGCGCTCGTTCGAAGTGACTGCCGGCCAGCCGTTCGCTCGTCACGTCGACGGCGAGCCCCTGCCCCCGGCTCGCTCGGCGCGCTTCGAGGTGGTCCCGGGGATCCTCAAGGTCGTCGGGACGGGGCCATGAGCGTCCTTCTGGCGGGGCTCGACGCCGCGGACGCGGCCGCGCTCGTGCGCCGGCTCCTCGAGCAGGGAGACCAGGTCCGGGCCATCGTCGCGCCGGGGGCGGATCCAGCCCCGTACGAAGGTGCACACGTCGCCGCCGGCGACCCGGGCGACGACGACCTCGTCGAGAGGGCCGCACAGGGAGCGCGGACGATCGTCCTCGGCGACTTCGGGGCAGCCGTACGTACCGCAGCTCTCGAAGGCGCGGCCAGGGCCGGAGTCGAGCGGGCCGTCCTGCTCGGCGAGGCCCCCGACGTCCCCCTCGGGATGTCGTGGGTCGCGCTCGTCACACCGCGGTCGCGCTGGCGCCGCCGCGGCCCCGGTCCGGAAGACCTCGCCGAGGCGATCGACGCCGCGGACGACCTCGCGGGGGAGCCGCGGCTGGTCGCGGACCTCGGGACCGAAGAGGGGTGGCGTGCGCTCCGGCTGGAGCCGCGCTAGGCGGGCGTTCCTAAATACGCCTGGCGGATCTCGGAGTGGTCGAGCAGCTCCTCGCCCGAGCCGCGATAGACCAGGGTCCCCTTCTCCATCACGAACGCGCGCGACGCGATGCGCAGGACGCCCGCGTTCTGCTCGACGATCAGCACCGTCGTCCCGTCCTGGTTGATCTGGTGCACGACGTCGAAGACCGTCTGCGTGAGCTTCGGCGACAGCCCGAGCGACGCCTCGTCGATCAGCAGGAGCTTCGGCCGCGCCATGAGGCCGCGGGCGATCGCGAGCATCTGCTGCTCGCCGCCCGACAGCGTGCCGGCGAGCTGCGACCAGCGCTCGCTGAGGCGGGGGAAGTACTCGACCGCGCGCTCGACGACCCGGCGCGTGTTCTTGCGGTCCTTCTTGTGGGGCCATGCCCCCAGCCGGAGGTTCTGCGCGACGGTCAGCTGGGGGAAGACGTGGCGGCCCTCGGGAACGAGCACGATGCCGTCGGCCACCAGCTTGCGCGGGTCGACGCCCGTCACGTCGTGACCCATGAACGTGATGCGGCCCGACCACGGCTCGAGCATGCCGGCGAGCGTCAGGACCGTGGTCGTCTTCCCGGCGCCGTTCAGGCCGAGCAGGACCGCGGTCTCGCCCTCCTCGATCGAGAACGTGATCCCGCCGAGGACGGGGAGCGACCCGTAGCCGGCCTTCAGGTCTTCGACCTCAAGCAGTGGCATCGGCGGCCTCCTCGGTCGTTCCCTCGGTGGTTTCGTCGACCTCGCCGCCCAGGTACGCCGCGATGACCTCGGGGTGGGACTTCACCTGGTCGGGCTTGCCCGCGGTGAGGATCTTGCCGAAGTTCAGCACGTAGACGTAGTCGCACACGTCCACGACGAGCGGGACGTGGTGCTCGATCATCAGCACGGTCAGGTTGAGGGTCCGGCGGAGCTCGAGCAGACGCTCGCCGAACGCGTGCGCCTCGTCGGGACCCATGCCCGACGACGGCTCGTCGAGGAGCACGACGTCGGGATCGGTCGCGAGGACGGTGCCGATCTCGATGAGCTTGAGCGTTCCGTAGGGGAGCCCGTCGAGCTTGGAGTGCTTGAGGTGCGACAGGTCGAGGAAGTCGAGGACCTCGAGCGCGTTCGTCTTCAGGCGACGCTCCTCCGCGAACGACCTCGGCGCGCCCAGCACCGCGCCGAGGGGGCCGTAGCCGATGCGCGGGTGCTGCGCGACGAGGAAGTTCTCGAGCACGGTGAGCTCGCGGACGAGCCCGATGTTCTGGAAGGTGCGGCCGATCCCGAGCGCGACGCGCCGGTGAGTCGGCAGCAGCGAGATGTCGCGGCCCCGGTACTTCACGGTCCCGGAGTTCGGCGTGTAGAGGCCGGTGGCGCAGTTGAACAGCGTCGTCTTCCCCGCGCCGTTCGGACCGATGAGCCCGACGATCTCCCACTCGGGGACGTCGACGTCGACGCTCTCGAGCGCGACGAGGCCCCCGAAGCGGATGCCCATGTCGCGGATCTCGAGCGCGGCGGTCACGGCGACGCCCTCTCTTCGTCGGAGGGCGCGGGCTCTTCGGCGTCGCCGGGGGACTCTTGCCCGCCCTCGTCGGGGGCGGGGCCGCGGTCCAGGCCGAGACGCTTCATGAGCTTGTCGCGGCGGCCCTCGCCGGAAGCCTCTTTGGGCTTGCGGTGCCCGCCACCGTCGGGGTGCATCGAGAACCTCGCCCCGCCCAACCACGTCGTCAGGGGCGACAGCTGTCCTCCGAGGCCGCCGGGCGAGATGGTGATGGTCACCAGCGCGAGGAGCGAGCCGAAGACGAGAGTGAAGTAATCGGGCTCGCGGTGCAGCACCTCCTCGATGAAGTGACGCAGCGGCTCGATCGCGCCGATCAGCGACGAGAACAGCGCGAAGAACGCCGACGCGATCACGACACCCGTCCTGCGGCCGAGCCCGCCGACGACGACCATGAGGACCCACAGCAGCGCGTTCTCGAACTTGAAGTTGTTCGCTACGACCACGCCGACGCGGTGGGCGAACAGGCTGCCCGCGAGCCCCGCGAACGCGCCGGAGAGGATGAACGCGAACGCCTTGTAGAACGTCACGTTGACCGCATAGGACGAAGCGACGGCCTCCGACTGCTTCACCGCGAGGATCGCGCGGCCCACCTTGCTGCGGACGATCCGCCAGTCGACGAAGAGCGCGATCGCGAGCATCAGAATGCACAGCAGCGCGTAGGTCCGGTTGGTCTCGAAGCCCGGCGGCCGCGGCGCCGGCATGCCCTGGCCCCCGCGCGTCAGGGCGGGGATCTCGAAGAGCGAGTTCGCGGCCACGTACCCGAACGTCAGCGTGATCAGCGCGAGGTAGAGGCCCTTGATGCGCAGCGCGACGAGGCCGAGCAGGCCGGCCGTCGCGGCGCCCACGAGGATCGCGGCCACGAGCCCCACCCAGAACGTCTGACCCTGCTCGCTCACCAGCCCGGCCGAGACGAACGCGGAGAGCCCGACGAAGCCGTGGTGGCCGAGCGAGACCTGGCCGGTGTAGCCCAGGATGACGTTGACCGAGAGGCCGATGATGGCGTAGATCGCGGCCTGAGCGATGAGGTTCGCCCACGTCTGGCTGACGGTCGCGAGCAGATACGCGAGATACCCGAAGATCGCGACCAGGACGGCGATGCGCGCCGCCCATCCGCGCGCGTCGGGCCGCCACGCCTTCTCGGCGGAGGCGTCCTCCTCGACGACCGGATGCGCGAGCGTCGCGGCCTCGGACGACGCGCTCATGCCTCGGTTCCCAGCAGACCGGCCGGCCGCGCCAGCAGGATGACCAGGAGCACGAGCAGGATCGAGATCTGCTCCGACGCGGGGACGACCTCCACGATCGCCTGCTCGCCGATGTGGTAGTGCCCCACCGCCCAGGTAGCCACGGCCTGGACGACGCCGATCGTCATGCCCCCGAGGAACGCGCCGGGAAGGCTGTTCATGCCACCGACGACCGCGCCGGTGAACGCTGGGATGAGGATGTTGCTCGTCATCACCCCCGGGACGAGCAACCCGGCGATCGGCACGTAGATGATCGCCGCGATGGCGCCGAGCAGGGCGGCCCCGCCCCAGATGAACCGCGACATCCGCTCCACGCCGATCCCCACGACGCGGGTGGCGAACGCGTCCTGCGACGTGGCGAGCACCGCGAGCCCGAGATCGGTCCGCGAGAAGAAGTACGCGAGCAAGACGCCGAAAGCGATCAGCACGACGATCGCGAGCTGGCGCTGCGGGGTGACGTTGAGGCCGAAGATCTCCTTGGTGGAGAGGATCCCGGCGTCGTCCCCGGTGAAGAGTCCCCGCAGGCTGTACTGGTCGATCTCGAAGAACACGATCTGCAGCCCGATGAGGAGCAGC
>JALZEG010000334.1 GCA_030862185.1 Actinomycetota bacterium | reverse complement strand
AGGACACGACGATCCGCGAGATCCACCACCGCGTGAAGAACAACCTCCAGACGATCGCCAGCCTCCTGAGGCTGCAGTCGCGGCGGTTGAGCTCGGACGAGGCGAGGGCCGCGCTGACCGAGAGCGTTCTGCGAGTCGGATCGATCGCGCTGGTGCACGAGACGCTGTCGGAGGAGCCTGGCGACGTCGCGGAGTTCGGCGAGGTCGCCCGTCGCATCGGCCGCATGGTCGGCGAGGGGCTCGTCCTGCCGGAGCGCTGCGTGCGAATCGAGATAGAGGGCGCCGCCGGGCCCCTCGGCGCGGACCTGGCGACACCGCTCGCGGTCGTGTTGACGGAGCTGTTGCAGAACGCGGTCGAGCACGCGTTCCCGGAGGGGAGCGACGGAACGGTCACCGTCGACCTCGCGCGCGTCGACGGAGAGGTGCGGATGGTCGTGAGGGACGACGGCGTGGGCCTGGACGTCGCGGCCCTGCACGGCTCACGGCTCGGCCTGCAGATCGTCCGCTCGCTGGTCGACGAGCTCGGCGGGGAGTTCTCGATCGAGTCGGAGCGAGGGACGAGGGCGGAGGTACGCGTGAGGACGCGGCGCTAGCCGCGTTCTTTCTTCTCGTCTTCGTCCGGCTCCTTGCGATCCTTCTCGCGCTCTTTCTCCGGCGCCGGGGTCGCCTTCGGGTCGTCGCCCTTCTTCCGGTCCTTCGGGTCCGGTGAACTCGACGGCGACGGCACCGGCGCGGGTGCCGGCTGCGGGCAGTACTGGGTCGGCGCGAGCTGCCGCATCATCGTCTTGGTCTTCGTCTTCCCCGGACACCACTCCGCCGCGAGCAGACCGCTCCTCGGGTCGATCTCGACCGTCACGAGCTCGTGCTTCGGGATCCGGAACGGCTTCGGCGGCACGTCCGCGAGCGCGCTCAGCATGAACCGCCGCCAGATCAGCGCGGGGAACGTACCGCCGGACACGCGGATTCCGTGCACGGAGTACATCGGCACTGCACCCTCCGGATGTCCGACCCACACCGCGGCCACGAGGTCCGGCGTGTACCCGACGAACCACGCGTCGACGTAGTCGTTCGTCGTCCCGGTCTTGCCGGCGGCGGGACGGCCTATGTCCGCGGCGACGCCGGTGCCGCGGTCGATGACCTCCTCGAGGGCCTTCGTGACGAGGTACGCGCTGCCGGGGGAGAGCGCGCCGAGGTCGACCTCCTGGTCGGGATGCAGCACCGCGCCGTCGGCCGTCTCGACCGACGAGATGGTCGTCGGCTCGACCATGGTCCCGCCGTTGGCCAGCGTCGCGTACGAGGCCGCCATGTCGAGCACGCTCACCTGCGCGGTCCCGAGCACCACCGACGGGTACGCCGGCAGCTTCGATCGCACTCCCATGCGCCGGGCCTGCGACACGATCGCGGCCGGGCCCATCTGCACGGCGAGCCGCGCGTACACGCCGTTGACCGAGTGCACGAGGGCCTCGCGCAGCGGCATCAAACCCCTCCCGCCTCCCTCGGCGTTCACCGGGGACCAGGTGGATCCGTCGGCGAACGTGAAGGAAGCGGCCGACGACTGGTAGCGCGCGTCGAAGGGGATGCCGGCCTCGAGAGCGGCCGCCGCGGCGATCGGCTTGAAGGCCGATCCCGGCTGGCGTCCCGACCCCCCGCCGCGCCGGCCGAGCGCGAGGTTCACCTGCGACTCCGACCAGTCGCGGCCCCCGACCATCGCGACGACCTCGCCCGTCGAGGGACGGATCGCGACGAGGGCCGCGGCGGGATCGCCCGGTTGGTCGAGGACGTCCTCCACCGCGTGCTCGGCCGCGGCCTGGAGCTCGGGGTCGAGGGTCGTCCGCACCACGAGCCCGCCCTCGTAGAGCGCCCGCGCCCGCTCGTCGTCGTTCCGGCCGAAGCGCCGGTCGCCGAGCAGCTCCTGCCGAACGGCCTCGACGAAGTACGGGAAGCGGGCCTCCCGCGGGGGCGCGGGCGGGACGACGCGCAGCGGCTTGCGGCGGGCGGTCTCGGCCCGTCGCGTCTTCACCTTCCCGAGCGCGTCCATGCGGTCGAGGACGTAGTTCCGGCGGGAGCGCGCCCGGGCGCGGTTCTCGCGCGGGTCGTAGTGCTCCGGCGCCCGGATGAGCGCGGCGAGCAGCGCCGACTCCGCGAGGTCGAGCTTCGCGGCGCCGTGACCGAAGTAGCTCTCGGCCGCGGCCCCGACGCCATAGGCGCCGCGGCCGAAGTACACCGTGTTGAGGTAGCGCTCCAGGATCTCGCGCTTGTCGTAGCGCTTCTCGACCTCGATCGCGAGCCGCAGCTCCTTCGCCTTCCGCTCCAACGTCCGCACGGGCTTCCGAAAGTACGTGTTCTTGACGTACTGCTGGGTGATGGTGCTGCCGCCCTGCACCGTCCGGCCCTCGGAGAGGTTGACCAGCGCGGCCCGGGCGATCGCGCGCACGTCGAAGCCCGGATGCCGGAAGAAACGAGCGTCCTCCGCCGCGAGCACGGCGTCGATCAGAGACCGCGGTACGTCTTCGAGCGCGACCAGCTTGCGGTTCTCCTCGAAGAAGCGCGCGAGCACGGTGCCGTCGGACGCGCGCATCGTCGAACGCAGCGCGAGCGGGCGTTGCTCGTCGAGGTCGATCGGCCGGAACGAGCAAGCGGCCAGGGCCACGGTTGCCGCCGCGACGAGCGCGGCCACGCGCGTGGGGCGCATCAGGCCTCCTCTAGCGCCTCGCGCAGCTGTCCGAGAGTTCGGTTCAGGAGCCGGGAGACGTGCATCTGCGAGATGCCGAGGCGGTCGGCGATCTCGGACTGCGTCATCCCCTTGAAGAAGCGCAGGTAGAGGATGCGCCGCTCGCGCTCCGGGAGCTTCGCCATCTCGGGCGCGAGCGAGGCGCGGTACTCGAGGTTCTCGAGGTGCTCGTCGTCCGCTCCGAGCTGGTCTGCGAACGTGGTCGACCCCCCGTCGTCGGTGTCGATCGGCGCGTCGAGCGACGTGAAGTTGTAGGCCTGCGCGACCTCGAGACCTTCGAGCACCGCTTCCTCTGTGACGCCGGCGGCCTTGGCGATCTCGGCGACCGTGGGGGAGCGGCCGAGGTCGTGCCCGAGGTGGCCGACGACCTTCGTGAG
This sequence comes from Actinomycetota bacterium, assembly GCA_030862185.1. GTDB lineage: Bacteria > Actinomycetota > CADDZG01 > CADDZG01 > WHSQ01 > JALZEG01. The sequence continues at coordinate 4,746 of JALZEG010000334.1, read as the reverse complement.
CTCGAGGTGCAGCTCCTGGAGCCGGCGCGGGACCCTGACGGCCCAACCCTTGTCGCGGAAGTGGCGCTTGAGCTCGCCGACGATCGTCGGGGTCGCGTAGGTCGAGAACTCGACCTCGCGGTCGAGCTCGAAGCGTTCGATGGCCTTGAGCAACCCGATAGTCCCGACCTGCACCAGATCCTCCAGAGGTTCTCCTCTGTTACGGAATCGGCGCGCCAGGAACTCCACTAAACCGATGTGCTGGTTGACGAGCTGGTCCTTGGCCGCGGCCTGCTCTTCGGGCGTCGGGGCGGAGCGGTAGGCCCGGAAGAGCTTGCGGACCTCCTCCTTGCCGAGGGTGGCGCGCTCGCTCATTGCGTTCCGGCGAGCTGCTTGCTCTTGACGAGCGTGAACGTCGGAAGGCCGTCCGTCTGCTCGAGCGACGCGGAGTCGACTACGGTCTCGAGGATCATCTTCGAGAAGTCGGTGAGGTCCGAACGCACGCGGTGTCCGGGCTCGAACCTGCCGGTGCCCTTGATCGTGATCGACGACCCCTCGACCTCGAAGGCGATCTCGATCGCGCCCTCCCGGCCCTGGGAGCCGGTGAGGTACGCGGAGAGCTCGTCGACCGCGATCTTCAGGTCCTCGATCTCGTCGATCGTGAACGCCAGGCGCGACGCGAGGCCCGCGGCCACCAGGCGGAGCACCTGCAGGTAGGACGGGGTCGCGGGGACCACCATCCTGACCGTTTCCACGCCGCCGCCCTCCAACGGGCTAACCCGCCGACGCTTTGGGCTTGGTCGCCTTCTTCGGCTTGGGCTCCGACTCCTTGGCCTTCTTCGCCGCCTCGACCGACGCCTTGAGGGCCTCCATGAGGTCGACGACCTTCGTCGGCTCCTCCTCGGGCTCGGCCGCCACCGCGATCTCCTGGCCGGCGATCTTCTTCTCGACCAGCTCCTCGAGCGCCGCGCGGTACTCGTCGCGGAACGCCTCCGGTTCCCAGCTGCTCGACAGCTGCTGGATGAGCTGGCGGGCCATCTTGACCTCGCTGTCGCGCACCTCGACCCGCTTGTCCAGCTCCTCGAACTCGGGCTGCCGGATCTCGTCGGGCCAGTGCATCGTCTCGAGGACGAACATCCCGTCCTTCAGCCGGATCGTCGCGAGGTGCTCCTTGTCGCGGAGCGCCACCTTGGCGACGCCGACCTGGCCCTCCGCCTCGAGGGCGTCGGCCAGCAGGCGGTACGCCTTGACGCCCGTCGCCTCGGGGCCGACGTAGTAGGTCTTGTTGAAGTAGATCGGGTCGATGTCCTCGAGGGGGACGAAGGCGACCACGTCGATCGCCTTGATCGAGTCCACGTCCAGGGCGTCCAGCTCGTCCTCGCTGAACGTGACGTACTGGTCCTTCGCGAACTCGTAGCCCTTGATGATGTCGTCCCAGCCGACCTCCTTGCCGCACTTCGCACACTCGCGCTTGTACTTGATGCGGCCTTTGTCCTCGCCGTGGAGCAGGTGGAACTTGAGGCTCTTCTCCTGGACGGCGGAGTAGAGGCGGACCGGGATGCTGATCAGCCCGAAGGTGATGGCGCCTTTCCACAGGGTTTTCACAGGGCAATCCTAAGTCACGGGCGTCTATGCGAGACTGAATGCGGAAAGTAGTGGGTAGAGGAAGGTTTCACGACTCTCCGCGTCGAAGAAGACAACCGGGACAGGTGTCGTCCCCCTTACGAGATCGTGGAGGAACTACGTTGAGCAACGGCGGCTACGCAAAGTCACTGGGCGAGAGCCTGCGACGCATCAGGGTCCAGAAGGGCATGTCCCTCCAGGACGTCCAGCAGGCGTCGGAGGGAAAATGGAAGGCCGCCGTCGTCGGCGCCTACGAGCGCGGCGACCGCAACGTCACGGTGGCGCGGCTCTCGGAGCTCGCCGACTTCTACGGCGTGCCGGTGTCGGAGCTGCTGCCGGACGACGGGGCGCCGCCCGCGCCGGGCCAGGTCGAGACGAGGCGCCGCGTGGTCCTGGACCTCGAGGGCCTGCACAAGGTTCCCGAGTCCGACCGGGATCCGCTGTCGCGCTTCACGACGGCGATCCAGATCCAGCGAGGCGACTTCAACGGCCGGGTGCTGACCATCCGCGAGGACGACCTGATGGCGCTGGCGCTGCTGTACCAGACGACGTCGGACGAGCTGTCGAGGCGCCTGGCGGACTGGGGCCTGCTGTCCGCCAACGGCGCTTAACGACCGCCTTGAACGTTGAACGCCCCCGCGTGCGCGGGGGCGTTCTCACGTACTGCGAGTCTCTGCCTATGTCGTCCCAAAGAGGCAGTCGGTGACCCGTACGTCGGCGACCAGCTGATCGCCCGCGACGTGCCAGCCAAACTCGTCCTGATAGACGTACCGGAAGTAGAAGTCCTCGGGGCGCATGCTCAGGGCAATCTCCTGCGCCTTGCCCGCGATCTCGAAGGCGCACGAGATCGTCCCGCTGAGTCCCGTCTCACACGCGGCCCATTCGGGGAGACCGAGGTAATACTCCACCACGGCAAGCGCCCACGGCGCGGCCTGATCCGGGTTCACGACGACGTGTGGACCGGGGGTGACGTCGATGAATCCGTAGGACTCTGGCCTGGGCAGATTCGGGTCGACGGGCTTGATCTGGCCGTACGTGCTCCCGCAATGGGTTGCTCGGGCAGATGGACCGACTACCAGCATGCTTCCGAGGATGGCTCCGGCTACTACGAGGCGCACCGCGCGATATCCCACTTCCGTCTCCTTGCTCGCTTCTCTTTGCCGGCTGAAGGTTCGTAAGGGAGACCGCGATTCCTGCTCTGCTTCCGCCGGTACGCAGCTCAGGCCACGGCCATCGCCGCGACGACGATCAGGACCAGCACCGCCCAGTAGACCCCCGTGAACGCGTAGTCGAGCGCGCGCGGCCGCAGCGGGATCAGCACCGCCAGCACCCAGACCGGCATCACGACGACTCCGAACAGAAGGCCGTAGACCAGCGCCGGCCAGCGCGGCCATCCGGCCCCCTCGGCGAGCGCGGCGGCGAGACCCGCCAGCAGGACGCCCAGGATCGCCTGGCCGACGACGTCGGACCGCGGCCCGCCCCTGGAGAGCCGGTAGACGCGGTAGCCGAGCCCGAGGGCCGCGTTGACGAGCAGCCCCGCCACGAGGGCGAGCCGCCATGTGTCGGAGTCCACGGCCGTTCAAGATAGCCTCCGGTCGAAAACCGACCTCCACCACGGACGGACATGGCCAAGGGCAAGAAAAAGAAGAAGAACCGACCGGAAGGCTTCGACCCGAACGAGCGCAAGCGCGAACGGATCGAAGCGCGGCGCCAGGCGAAGGCCGAGGCTCTCGAGCGCCGGCGCCGGGCCGAGCGCCGCGAACGGATCGTGCGCCGCGTGTCGATCCTCGCCCTCGCCGCGTTCGCGCTCTGGTTCTTCTTCGTGAGGGGCGGGGTGCCCGACGAGATCCAGGGCTACGAGATCGAGCACTACTCGACCAGCGCCGGCGATCCCACTCATGTGGACACGCCGGTCGACTACGAGATGAGCCCGCCGGTCTCCGGCTCGCACGCGTCCTCCCCTGCGGCCTGCGGCATGTACGGCTTCGCGGTCCCGAACGAGCAGCTCGTTCACGCGCTCGAGCACGGCGCGGTGGCGATCCTTTACCGGCCCACGGTGCCCGAGCCGCAGGTCCGCGAAGTCGAGGAGCTCGTCAACTCCTACGACACGCACACGATCTCGGCCCCGTTCGACGGCGAGATGGAGTCGCCGATCGCGGTGATCGCGTGGGCCAACATCATGCGGCTCGAAACGTTCGACCGCGCCGCGGCCCGCGAGTTCGTCGAGGAGTTCCGCGAGGGGGGCCAGGCCCCCGAGGCGTTCCAGGATTGTCCCAACTCCTCTGACGACGACTTCGAGCCGCCGGAGTCACCGGCTCCGGGCGAGAGCCCGTCGCCGGGCGAGCCGCCGGCCTCGCCCGAGCCCGGCCGGTCGACGAAGAAGCCGGGCAGCGACGCGAAAGAGACCCCCGCGCCCTAGCGGACCGAGACGCGAAGAGACCGGGCCGTGTGGCCCGGTCTCCGCTTGAAGCCTGTGGTGTTTTGTTGTCTTGCTCTACGCCTCGGGCTCGACGAGCGCCTCGCCCAGCCAGATAGACATCGTCACGGTCCCGCCGGTAGTGAGGTAGCTCTTGATCTGAGCCGTGTACCCGGCACAGTCGGCGGTGTTGATGCCCGTGACGGACTCGTAGTCGCTCCCGGCTTCCCATCCACCTTCGGGGGAGCCGCCGCCGATTCCCTCTTCGGCCAACTCCGGCGCGGGGTTGAACACACCCGAGTTCGCCGCCGCAGTGCCGTCGGCGTTGAGGAGGTAGAGGTCGTAGTCGTGGCGATCCGCGAACTCGACCTTGACGTACAGCCCGGCGTTGGGGTTGGCGGAATCGACCTGGACGTTCTGGTAGACGCTGCTCGTCTCGTCGTACGACGTTTGCGAAAGGCCAAGGTCGTCCCCCAGGCCCGCCTCCGTGTCGACCTCGACGACGACGGGGGCCTCGGCGTTCGCGGCGTCGGTCACGATCGTGGTCGGCGCCTCGGCGCCGAGCTCACCCGGAGCGAACGGGGCGCACGCAGGGGGCGCCGGCGGCGGCTTCGGCTTCTTCTTCTTTTTCTTCGCGTCGGCAGTCCCGCCGAGCAGGCTCGTTGCGATGAGCGCCGCCGAGGCAAGGACCGTAAGCATCTTGAACGAGCGTGTCGCCGTCATGGCTC
>JALZEG010000289.1 GCA_030862185.1 Actinomycetota bacterium | reverse complement strand
CGGTGCACCCTGCACCGCGTGCACCACTAATTCTGACCACCCCCTGTCGCAGCACCAACCTCCGAGTGCTCGTCGTCGTCGAGGGGCAGGGCCCGGCGCACCCTTGCGCCGGTGTCGGTGATCGAATACCCGCCGCGCCTCTTCAGCACGAGGTTGCGTACCTCGAGGGTGGCCAGCGCCATCGCCACCTCTCCGAACGTGAGATCGAGGCCGTCGCACATCTGGTCGAGGGTCGTCGCCGCGTCGTCCAGGAAGAACAGGATGCGTGCTTCGGTCTGGTTCAATGCAGCTCGCCCCAGGGGAGCGTCGGCGGCGGCGTCGCCCCATACGAGCCCGGGCGCGATCTCTTCGAGGATCTGTTGGACGTTGGTTACGAGCCCCGCCTGCCCCGTTCTGATCAGCTCGTTCGGGCCGGCTGCGAGTGGGTTGCGAACGCTCCCGGGCACCGCGAAGACGTGCCTGTTCCCGTCGAGCGCCAGCCGCGCCGTGATCAGCCCCCCGCTCCGCGCGGAGCCCTCGACGAAGACCACGGCCTCGCACAGGCCCGCGATGATGCGGTTGCGGGCCGGGAAGTTCGCCGGCTGCGGCGCGACACCGGGCTCGTACTCGGTTACCAGTGTTCCCTTCGCCGCGATGCGACGCCTGAGGGCCACGTTCCTTTTTGGATAGTCGAAGTCCAACCCGCACCCGAGGACGGCTACGGTGTACCCGCCGGCATCGAGGGCGGCCTGATGAGCTGCGGCGTCGATGCCGACCGCCAGCCCCGACACGACGGCCAGACCCGCTTCGGCGAGCCCTCCGGAGATCCTCCGTGCGACCTCGATTCCTGCCGCGGTGGGGCGTCGCGATCCGACGATCGCAACCGCGTGCCCGTCTGTCGCAAGGGCCCTGCCCTGCAGAAAGAGCTGCTGCGGCGGTACGGACTGCTCCAGCTCGTCGACGCGTCCCGGCCACTCCTCGTCCGACCGCGTGATCCGCCGGGTGATCATGCGGCCACCTCCTCGTCGACGTCCTCGACGCGGAACGCGAGTGCCCGGTGCACGTGCTCGTCCGTGACCTCGGACGCCCCGCTCAGGTCGGCAACTGTCCGCGCCAGGCGCAGAACCCGGTCGACGCCGCGACCGGTGAGACTCCCTTTGTCGACGCGCGGGCGCAGAGGCAGGAAGGCGCTCGCCGCGAGCCTTCCGAGGGCACGCAGCTGCCGTTTCGAGACTGAGGAGTTGGTCGCCGTGGGCGAGCTGTATCGGTCTCGCTGCACCTCGCGCGCGGCCTCCACGCGCTTCCGCACGACTGCAGACGTCTCACCGTCCACGTGTCGGAGCAGCTCATCCGACCCGAGCCGCGTCATGTCCACATGCATGTCGAACCTGTCCAGCATCGGCCCCGAGAGCTTGCTGTCGTAGGTGCGAAGCTGCTGGTCCGAGCACCGGCAGCGCCGTCGAGGATCGTCCGTGAACCCGCAGGGACAGGGATTCATGGCTCCGACCAACGAGAACCGGCACGGAAAGGAAACCGTTCCGCCCCGGCGCGCGATACGAACCCGTCCGTCCTCGAGCGGCGCCCGCAGCGCGTCCAGCACGTCCCGTCTGAACAGGGGCATCTCGTCCATGAACAGCACGCCGTGGTTCGCCAGCGCGACCTCCCCCGGCCGCGCCACGTCCGGACCTCCGCCGACCAGGCCCGCCGACGAGATGTTGTGGTGCGGTGAACGAAACGGTCGATCCTCGATCAGCCCTTGACCTTCCTGTAGCAGGCCGGCGATGGAATACACGCGAGTGACGTCGAGCGCCTCCTGGCGCGTCATCCTCGGCAGGATCCCGGGCAGGCGTCTCGCCAGCATCGTCTTCCCGCACCCGGGCGCGCCGCGGAGCAGGATGTTGTGACCGCCCGCAGCCGCGACCTCCAGCGCGACGCGAGCGGCAGCCTGGCCACGGACGTCTGCCATGTCCTCGACGTCGGCGGGCACAGCGGGTGGCGGTGCAGTGACGGGATCGGGCGTCCACTGGCCTCTGAGGAAACCTATGCAGTCGCGCAGCCGCACCACGGGCACTACGTCGAGACCGTCTACGAGCGCAGCTTCCGCGGCGTTCGCCGCCGGACAGACGATCCCCTTGACGTCTGCGCGGCTGGCGACGAGCGCGGCCGGCAGCGTTCCGCGCACCGGTCTCACGCTGCCGTCGAGGGCGAGCTCACCGACGAAGATCCACCCGGCCAGCGCCGCCACGTCGAGGCGGCGGTCGGCCGCGAGGATGCCGACGGCTATCGCCAGGTCGAAGTGGGTTCCCTCCTTGCGGAGCGATGCCGGGGCCAGGTTCGCCACCGTGCGGCAGGGGGGCCAGCGCTGGTCGCTCGACAGCAGGGCCGAGCGTGTCCTTTGCTCGGCCTCGCGGACCGACTTCGCCGGCAGGCCCACGACCGTGAAGTTCGGCACGCCCTGAGTCGCGTGGACCTCGACCTCGACCAGATGGGCGTCCGCGCCGATCAGCGCGACCGACAGCGTCTTCGCGAGCACGCGACCTCCACTCCCCGGGGTGCGCGGCCCGAACCCGACGCTACGGCACGGGTACGACGAAAAAGCGGCTAGCGGCCCTGGAAGCGCGGCTCCCGCTTCTCGACGAACGCCATCAGGGCCTCGCGGGTGTCCTCGCTGCCGAAGGCCAGGGATTGCGTCAGAGACTCCGCGTCGAGGTTCTCCTCCAGGGAGCGTTCGCCGGCGCGGTTCAGGTTCTCCTTGATCATCGTCACCGTCCGCGGCGGCAGCGCTACCAGCCGCGCCGCCACGTCCTTGACGACCTGGTCCACCTCCGACGCGTCGCAGAGGCGGTTGACGATGCCCCACCGCTCGGCCTCCTCGGCCGACAGCGTGTCGCCCAGCAGCGCCAGCTCCTTCGCCCGGTTGAGCGGCAGCAGACGGCTCAACGCCCAGGAGCCCCCGAAGTCCACGACCAGCCCGCGCTTGACGAACAGCTCCGCGAACGCGGCCTCGCGGGTGGCGACGACGAGGTCGCAGCAGAACGCGAGGTTGCAGCCGGCCCCTGCCGCGATGCCGGTGACCTTCGCGATCGTCGGGACGGTGCAGTTCACGACCGCCGAGGCGATGCCGTGGATCGTCGCCATCCTCTCCTTGAACGAGAAGACGGAGTCGACGAGGTTCGCCGGGTCCGAGAGGTCGGCGCCGGAGCAGAACGCGCCGCCGGCGCCGGTGACGACAAGGCACCTGACGCCGGGATCGGTCGACGCCCGGTCGAAGGTGTCGCGGATCTCGTTGAACATCGCCCACGACATCGCGTTCTTCTTGGCGGGCCGGTCCAGCGTGACGGTGGCGACGTGGCCTTCGACGTCCCAGGTCAACGACTCGTACTCGCCCACCGGCCCTCCTAGAACGCGTCCGGGACGTGCGTCACGTCGGTCTGCTCGCCGCGCACGATAACCGAGACGACGTCGAACCTGACGTCGACGTATCCGGGTCGCCGCTCCGCCATCCACGCGGCGGCGAGCTTGCGCAGCCGCGCCTGCTTGCCGCGGTCGACGGCCTCGGCCGGTACCCCCCACTCGTCGGTACGCCGCGTCTTGACCTCGCAGAACACGAGCGTCTCGCCGCGCCGCGCGACGACGTCGATCTCGCCCCGGCCGGACCGGTAGTTGCGTTCGACCACGTCGAAGCCGAGGCGGCGGTAGAGGTCGCAGGCGGCGTCCTCGCCGCGGCGTCCGAGCGTCGAGCGCGCGTCCATGCGCGCCAACCTAGAGAAGGGGTGTGACGAAAAAGGAGGCTAGTGGGCCATCCCGGGCGGGTCCGGGATGATGTCGCGCTCGGCGAGCTGCGCCAGCTCCTCGACGTTCAGGTCACGGAACGTGACGACCTTCACGTGCGACACGAACCGGGCCGGGCGATGCATGTCCCACACCCACGCGTCGTTGAGCTCGACCTCGAACCACACCTTCGCGCCGGCGTGGCGCGTGTCGACGTTGACCTCGTTCGCGAGATAGAAGCGACGTTCGGTCTCCACGACGTACTTGAACATCGGGAGCACGTCCCGGTACTCCTTGTAGAGTTGCAGCTCCATCTCGGCCTCGTACTTCTCGAGGTCCTCGACGCTCATCCCGTCTCCTCTTGGTCGTCCTCTTGGTCGCAGTCTTCTTCCTCCAAGTCTCGCGCCAGATGGGGCCGAAAGACGCCATCGGCGTCCACGAAACCCTCGACTCCGTAGAAGGAACGGCGGTGGATCGCGCACGGCCCGTATTGCTGGAGAGCGCGCCAGTGCTCGCGGGTCCCGTATCCGACATTCGTCGCAAACCCGTACTCGGGATGGCGCCGATGGTAGCGGCGCATGGCGCGGTCGCGGGCGACCTTCGCCAGGATCGACGCCGCCGCGACGTTCTTGCTGACGGCGTCGGCCTTCTTCACGCCGAGGGTCGGCCACGCCGCACGCCGCAGCCTGAACGCGTCGACGAGGACGTAGTCCGGATCCTCGTTCAGCCCCTTCAGCGCCCGCCGCAACGCTTCGAGGTTGCATCGCTGGAG
>JALZEG010000322.1 GCA_030862185.1 Actinomycetota bacterium | reverse complement strand
ACCGCGTGCGCGGCTACACGCGGCCCTCGTACAACGTGATCGAGATCGACGAGGAGAGGGTTCGGATCGTGCAGCGTTACCCGGGCATGGGCGAGCAGGTCGCGGCGACGTACTCGCACGCGGAGCGAAGGCTGAAGCTGAACCCGCAGCTCGAGGGGATGTTCAACCGGGGGGCCTGGAACATATGAGCGCGCGGGGCGGCCTCGGCCGGACCGCAGATGAAGAAAGGTGCTGGCCGTGATCATTCGACTGTTCGACACCTCGGTCGACCCGGGCGACGTGGACGCCGGGATCGCGCTGTTCCGGCGAGACGTGGCGCCGGCCTTCGACGCGTTCGAGGGCTGCCACGGGATCGAGCTCCTCGTGGGGGTGGACGAGCACTCCGGGGACCTGGTCGAGGTGTGCGCGATCTCGCGCTGGGACTCGCGCGAGGCGATAGAGGCCGCGCTGGAGAGCGACGAGTACGTGAGCGCCCTGTCGGAGTTCCGGAAGCTCTTCCAGCAGACGCCGATAGTCAGGCACTTCGAGACGCCGTAGGGGCCTGGCGGGGCGCCGAGTTCCGGCCACCAGAGCGCGAAAAACCTCGCTCGTCGACGAGGCCCTCCTAGCCTGGTCGAGGGAACCCGCCGCAGGAGGTGCTCGCAGCGAACGAGGTACGACGCCCCTACTCAACCGGTTCTTGCACCGGCTTGCCTCCCCGTTCGGTTGCAGTCGTGGTTAGGCTCCCTCCGGGATGGAGGCGGGAGAGTGGATCGGTGTGGTGGGCGCCGTCTCGGGCGTCGCGAGCCTGGTGCTCCACGTGGTGAGGTTCGTCGGGGAGGGCAAGCGATTCGCGGCGTCGCAGCGCCGGGAGGACACACAAGAGGACCACGGGTATCTCGTCGATCTGCGCGGCCGGCTCCAGGACCTGAAGGACACGACGTTGGCGTACCTGAACGCGCCCCCTGACGACGCCGGGAAGCAAGCCGTCCTCGCCCTCTCGGAGCCCCTGGAGTTCCTGGCCGAGCGGGCGCAGTGGCACGACGTACGAACCGCTGCGCTGCACGTCGTCTACACGTGCCAGCGCGCGACGTCGCCCTTCGAGCGCGATCTGGCCGAGGATCGGCCGGGTCCGTCGCCGGAGGCCAAGACGATCCCGGGCCTCAAGCGCGAGATCGAGTGGGCGATGGCCGAGGCCAGCCGGGTGATCGGGGCGCGCATCGACGAGACGAAGAAGGAGCGCCGCGCGCCGGACGGTTAGCGCGCTAGACGTCGGCGCGCGCGGCTTCCAGCGCTTCTCTCGTCGCGTACGCCGCCGAGGCGTGCGGGTCGTCCGGGCCGACCCTCGCCCGTTGCTTGCGAGCCAGCCGGTCCATCACCGCCAGGGCCCCGGGCTCCTCTTCGGCGTCCCGCAGCTCCAGCACTCCCGCCTCCACGGCGCGCCGCAGGTAGTCCTCTCCCCTCTCCGACCGCACCAGGATCATCGTCCAGCCCTCCATCCCGAGGCCCCCGCACGAGAGGTCGGCGTGCTCGGCCGCGAAGTCGGGGCAGTGGTGGCACCACTCGTTGGCGAACGGGCGCGCGTGCTTGAGAGGGATGTCGACGTCGCGGCCGTCCTTCAGCGTGAGGATGACCTTCCCCTTGACGTTGACCTTCTTCACGTCCTCGAGCGGGATCCCGAGCTCGTGCTTCACCTTGCCGACCATGAACGCGTCGTAGTCGAACGTCTCGCAGCACATGAGCCCGATGACGAGCCCGACGCGGCGGGTCCACCTCTTGATTCCCTCGGCCGCGAGGTTCCGCACCGCCGTCGACTCGCACGACACGCCGACGACCGCGATGTTCTTGAGCTTCATCTCGGCCGCCTTCTTGAGTGCGAGCGGCGTCGCGCAGTACGTGTAGCGAGAGCCCGCCTGCTCGAGCAGCTCCTCGCGCGACGTGACGATCGCCGGCTCGTCCAGCCACGCGACCGTCTCGGAGGGCGCGGAGACCGCGGCGCCGTCGAGCTCCCCGGTGTCGAGCCCCCACGAGATCAGCGCGGTGACCGCTCCCCCGTCCTGCCCTCGCTCGAGGATCGGCGCGTACGTCGCGCGGGCGAGCGTCTTCGACCGGTACGTCCCCTCCGGCCGGTCCTCCTCGCGCCGCTTGCCGTGCACGGCCGTCTCGATGACGTCAATCTTCGGGTCGAGGCGCAGGCATGCCATCGCGCACAGCGAGCAGCCCTCCTGGCCGTGCACGCAGTCGTCGAACGGCGAGTTCAGGTCGGTCTGGACGGGGTCCCAGTCCGAGAGCTCGAGGACGTGGTGCGGGCAGGCGACGATGCAGGCGGAGCAGCCGCAACAGATCTCGGTGGCGACGATCTCGGCGTAGAGGTGCTGCCAGTGCTTGCGCTCGGCGTCGACCATGATCGCGGAATCGTACGGCGAACCGGCGGGCACATCCGTCAGTCTGAAGATCGTGGGAAAGATCTTCTTGGCAGTCGCAGTCGTGGTGTCGGCTGTCGCTGCCGGCTGCTCGGCGTCCTCCGACCCGTCCCCGCGCACGCCCGCGCCCTCCCTGGAGCCTTCGCCGTCCGCCCGCGCCGCTCCTCCGACGTCACCGAAGGCTCAGCCAACCCTCCCGCGCCGCCCCCGCAACGCCGTGCTCGTCTACCAGCTGCGGAAGGGACGGGAGCCGAACCGCCTGAACGCGTTCGGAGCGTCGCCGCGTCCGGCGCGAGGAGCGCGCGGGGTTAGAGCGCGTTTGCGGGCGGCCCTTCAGGAGTTGGTCGAGGGGCCGACGCCGGCGGAGCGCCGCGCCGGCTACACCTCTGCTTTCGGCCCCGACACGGCCGATCTCGTGCTTCGCGTCGAGCTGCGCGACGGGAGGGCCGTGGTCGACTTCCGTGATTTCCGCCAGGAGAGGCCGGAGTGGAGCACGTCCCACGGCGGATCCATCTTCCTGACGCAGCTGAACCGCACCGTCTTCCAGTTCGAGCAAGTCGCGACGGCCCAGTACCGGATAAACGGGAGCTGCCGCAAGTTCTGGGTGTTTCTCCAGGTCGTCGTATGCGACCCGGTCCCTGCCGGGCCTTTTCGTCGGGCGGACCGTAGCGGTGGTTAGGGTTCCGGCATGGACGCCGGCCTCCTCCCCGTGAAGGCCCTCGCGCGCGCCAAGACCCGGCTCGCCCCCGACTTCGACGACCCGCAACGCCGCGCCATCGCCGGCGCGCTCCTCGACGACGCGCTCGCGCTGTGCACGTCCGTCGAGTTCCTCGAGTGGTGGGTGGTGAGCGAGGACGACGAGGTGCTGGCGCGGGCGTCGGACGCGGGGCTGAAGACGGTCACCGACCCGGGGACGGGGCTGAACGACGCGGTCGCCGCCGGCGTGAAGGAGGTCCTCGCCGCGGGGGCCGAGTCCGTGACCGTCGTTCCGTGCGACGTCCCGCTCGCCTACCGCGGCGACCTCGTCGACCTCCTCGACACCGGCGCGACGTCGGACGTCGTCCTCGTCCCTGCGGGGGACGACGGGGGCACGAACGCGCTGTTCCTGTCGCCGCCCGACCTCATCGAGCCCGCCTTCGGGACCGGGAGCCTGCAGCGGCACATCGCGCTTGCCGAGAAGCACCGCTACCGCTGCTCGATCCTGAGCCTTCCGCGCCTCGCCCTCGACGTCGACACCCCGGCCGACGTCGACGCCTTCCTCGCCTCGGCCGGGGAGCACGGAGGGAAGTCGGCGGAGCTGCTCAGGAAGCTGCGGGCGGAGCAGGCGCCTTAGACGGAGGCGGAGGCGGCGCCGGCGGCGGCTCTCCGGACGCCACCTGCCCGGCCCGTGCGATCGCCTGGCGCTCGGCTCTCCCGGCGAGCTCCTCCAGGCGCGCCGGCGTGGGGATGCGCACGGTCCCGTCGCCCTGCAGGACGAGCGCACCTCCGAGCGCGATCAGGCCCAGCGCGCCGAGGACGAGCGTCTGTGCCGCCGAGGGCTCGCGCGGCGCGTCGATCTCGTCGGCGCGGACGCCGGCGTCGTATCCCGACGAGCGACCCCACGAATACCCCGCGAAGAGCAACAACGCCGCGGCGATCACGACGAGGAGGACCTGCACGAAACGGATCGTGCGCCTCTGCCGGCGGAGCCCGAGGGGGCCGCGGTGCGCCCCTCCTGCCATCGACCTCTTCACGTGGCGACGATAACGTTCCTCGCGCAGTGGACCCGAACGACGTACGCGCCGCCGTCTACCGCTCGTTCGTCGAGACGGGACGTCCGCCGATGCCGGTCGAGCTCGCCGCGGCCGCGGGCGTACCTCTCGCGGAGGTCGAGGATGCCCTGCACGAGCTGGCTGCGGCCGACGTGATCGCGCTCGTGCCGGGGACCACGTTCGTCTGGCTGGCGCACCCGTTCTCCGCCGCGGCGGCGCCGTTCCGCGTCGCGTCGCGCGACCTCGTCTGGGACGCGATCTGCATCTGGGACGCGCTCGGCATCCTGGCGCTCGTCGAAGCGGACGGCCGCGTGACGACCGCGTGTCCCGACTGCGGCGAGGCTCTCGGCGTCGAGGTCCGCGACGGCACCGCGCTCGCCCCGGACGACTACGTCGTGCATTACGGGGTTCCGGCCCGGCGTTGGTACGAGGATGTCGGATACACCTGAGCGAACATGCTCCTCTTCCGGTCGGAAGAACACCTCGACCGCTGGCTCGCGGACGGCGCCCGGCCGCGCGGCGAGACGATGTCGCTGGAGCAGCAGTGGCATCTCGCGCGGGAATGGTTCCGCGGGCGACACCGGCCGGAGTGGCGCAAGCGCACGGCGGCGGAAGCCGCGGAGGTCTTGCGCTCTGCCGGTCTGACCGGCGACTTCTGGCGTCTCGCATAGATCCCGCGCGCAACTTCTCACCGGCGTTTTCGTTTTACGAAATAGGTCCCGAAATTTCGTGATCTTGCAGGACTAGACCGACGTGACCAGGGGAAGCAATGGCCCTGGAACGTCGCAGGAGCGCCCGGCAGCACGGCGAACGAGCAAGTAGCGGTGGCACGGACCTCGGGAGGAACCATGAGGCAGATCAGGATCCAGAAGGGACGCAGGCCCCGCTAACGAGCTGCGCAAGAAAAGAGCTCCGGCGATCGCCGGGGCTCTTTCACGTTGCGGGACCGCTACTTCTTGTTGCCGGAGACGAGGCTCTTGAACCCGGAACCCGGCTTGAACGCGGGGACCTTCGTCGCCTTGATCTTGATCGGCTCTCCGGTTTGGGGGTTGCGCGCGGTCCGGGCCGAACGAGCGCGCCGCTCCCACGTGCCGAAGCCGGGAAGCGTGACCTTCTCGCCCTTCTTCACCTGCTTCTGGACCGTCGTCACGATCTCGTCGAGCACCCCGGCGACGACGCGTCTGCTCTCACCGGTGGCGTTGGCTACCGAGTCGACGAGCTCTGCCTTGTTCAAACCTTCCTCCTCTGCATTGGCGAACGAACGTCGCCACCCTATAGGTCCCGCGCCCGCGAAAAACGGCAAAGAGGGCCCGAAAACCGGCCGAAAACCCCGATTTCTAGGGGGTTCCGGGGGTGGGGGCCGCGTCGGCGCGCACCGCGACCGGGATCGTCCGGATGCCCGCGATCGACAGGAACGTCGTCGGCACCGATCCGCGAAGCTCCACCGTCACGCGTTCCGCGCTCGCGTCCACGCGCGCCGTGGCGTCGAGGGTGCGGCGCGCGAGCCACTGCGCGGCGACGCGCTCGCTCGAGCCCTCGTTCAGCGCGACGTCGCGGCCGCCGGAGCCGTAGTAGGCGGCGCGATCGAGCTCTCCGGCGCCCGCGAGCGCGGCCGCGTCGGCGGCGTTCTGCAACGTCCTGCGCCACAACCACGCGCGCGTCCCGTCGACGGCGAGCCCGGCGACGGCGAACGCGAGCAGCGCCATTCCGAGGACGAGGACGGTCGTCTGCCCGCGCTCGTTCACGGCCGGCTCCGGTAGGGGTCGATCCGCGCGACGTGCGACGCGGTCACGGCGATGGACGGGCCGGAGACGCTTCCGAGAAAAGGAACGTGCAGGACCGGGACGTCGTAACCCACTCGGAGCTCGACCGCGCCGCCCCGGTCGAGCCCGGCGGACGTCCACTCGACCTCCGCCTGGACCGGGTCGATCCCGTGGTTCGCGAACGCGGCCGCGACGGCCGCCTCCACCCGTCGCTCGGCTTCCGCCGGAGTCGCGGCGCGGGCCGCGTCGAACCCCGCCTCGCGGGCCGCGGCCG
>JALZEG010000249.1 GCA_030862185.1 Actinomycetota bacterium | reverse complement strand
TTGACGGAGACGCGGATGCCGGCCAGGGCCCGGATCGTGCCGTCGTCGTCCTGCAGCGACAGCAGCCGGTACCCGTCGGGCGCCATGACGTCCATCAGCTCGAGCCAGCGCTCCTCGGAGAGGTGGCCGCGCAGCTCCCGCATCACCGGCCAGGCCCTCCTGAGCTCGTCGTGGCCGGCGAGCTCGACGACCTTCACGACGGATGCTTGTCGAGGTAGCGCATGTATCCCCACGTGTTCATGCGGTACGACGTCGTCTGCTCCAGCCGCGCCACCATGTCTGCGTCGAGCCGCGCGTCGTAGCCCGCGGCCGCCGCGCGCCGGACCGACTCCGTCACCTCGTCCAGGTCCGTCGCCTGCTCCCGGGCGGCCCGGACCCACCCCGCCCACTCGACGAGCGCGTCCACGGCCGCCTCGCACGTCGCCCCGGGGTCCTCGCCCTCGGAGAGGCCGAAGTGCGTGAAGCAGAGACGCGCCGGCGCCAGGTCCCGGATCTTGCCGATCGACGCGATCGCGGCCTCGAGCTCGAACTCCGGCGGAGGGGTCGCCGGGCGGATCACGCCGGCGTCGGGGAGGCGGACTCCCAGCGCGTCGCCGGAGAATAGCACCCCGGTCGACTCGTCCAGATAGGCGTGGTGGTGGCGGGCGTGGCCCGGCGTCTCGGCGGCGCGCAGGACCACGCCGCCGCCGAGGTCGATCGCGTCGCCGTCGTGCACCTCGACGATCCGGTCCGGTGGGATCGGGTCGATGCCGCCCCACAGCGCCTCCATCGCGTCGCCGTAGATGCGCGCCGCGCTCGACCACAGCTTCGACGGGTCGGCGAGGTGCGGCGCTCCGACGGGGTGGACGTACACCCGCGCGTCCGGCCACCGCGCCGCCAGGCTGCCGGCGGCCCCCGCGTGGTCGAGGTGGATGTGCGTGACGACCACGCAGTCGACGCTCTCGATTCCCGCCGCGTCGAGGCCGGCGAGGAGGTGCTCGAGCGACGACTTCGGCCCGGTCTCGACGAGGGCGGTCCTGTCGCCGCGCACGACGAACGCGCCGGTGATCCCGGCGAAGCCGTGCATCTTCACGTCGATCGTGAGCGGTTCCGTGGCGCGTCCCCTCGGGCGGTAGCGGGATAGGTTGCCGGGATGATAGCCGCCGCCACGCGGCCCACCGGCGTGCTGATCGTGAACCCCGGCGCGCGCAGCGCGAGCGACGCGCGCCGGCTGGAGATCGTCGGCGAGGTGAGGCGGCGCTGCCGCGTGGACGTGGTCGAGACGCCGGCCCGCGACGCGGGTGTGGAGGTGGCGGCGCAGGCCGCGGACGCGGGCGTAGCGACCGTGATCGCGTTCGGCGGCGACGGGCTCGTGAACGAGGTCGCGAACGGCGTGGCCGGGACCGCTACCTCACTCGGGATCCTGCCGGGGGGCACGATGAACGTGTTCGCCCGCGCGCTCGGCATACCCACCGATCCCCGCGACGCGGTCGAGACGCTGGTGGCGCGCTGGGAGGCGGGGCCGCGGACGGTCCCGCTGGGACGCATGGACGAGCGCTACTTCACGTTCTCCGCGGGCTGCGGCTTCGACGCGGAGGCCGCCGACCTGGTCGAACGCGACCTCCGCTCGAAGCGCGCGTTCGGCGAGCTGTTCTTCTACTGGAGCGCCGCGCGCGTGCTCGCGACCACCTACCGGCACCGCAAGCCGTCGATGACGCTGTCGGGCGAGTTCGGCGAGGTCCCGGTCGCCATGACGATCGCCTGCAACGCCGGCCCCTACGCGTACTTCGCCGGGCGCGCCGTCAACCTGGCGCCGGAGGTGTCGCTCGACGGGGGCCTCGACGTCTTCGCGCTGAAGAGCATGCGGATCGAGGCGCTCCCGCTCTATGCGTGGCGGGCCGTCGTTTCGGGAGACCTCGTGCACCACCGGGACACGTTCTACGCGGCCGACCTGCGCTCGTTCGAAGTGACTGCCGGCCAGCCGTTCGCTCGTCACGTCGACGGCGAGCCCCTGCCCCCGGCTCGCTCGGCGCGCTTCGAGGTGGTCCCGGGGATCCTCAAGGTCGTCGGG
>JALZEG010000244.1 GCA_030862185.1 Actinomycetota bacterium | reverse complement strand
GCCGCGCCACCGGCGCGTTCCGCTCGTCGTTCCTCGTCGGCATCGGGGCGGGGCCGGTGTTCGGCGGAGTCATCGCCGACCGCTTCGGGCTCGCCGCGCCGTTCCACTTCTACGCGACCGGCCTGATAGTCGCAGCGGCGATCGCGTGGGTCGTGATGGCCGGAGAGCAGGGGATCGGCGAGGGCGAGCGCAAGACGCCGGTCCAGGCGCTGCGCGAGGCCGCTCCCCTGATGCGCGACTACCGCTACGTCATCGCGCTCCTCGCGACGCTCGTGGGGTGGTGGACGATCTCGGGGCCCGCCCAGGTCGTCGGCCCGATCTTCGCCGAGGACGTCCTCGGGCTCTCGGAAGGCCAGATCGGCCTCGCCGTGACGATGCTGTCGGTCGGCGAGATCCTGATCCTGTTCGCCGCCGGCAAGGCCGCGGACGCGTTCGGCCGGCGAGCCGTCCTCGTGCCCTCCCTCGCCGTCACCGCCGTCGCGACGGCCCTCCTGGGGAGGATCGAGACGACGCCGCTGGCCTACTACCCGCTGATGGTCGCCCTCGGGGCCTCGATCGCCGCAGGCGGCACGGCGGCAGGGGGGCTGCTCGCGGACTCGATCCCGCGCTCGGGGTCGGGCGCGGCGGTCGGCGTGAACCAGATGGCCGGGGACCTCGGCTACCTCACCTCGCCCACGGCGATCGGCGCCGTCGCCGATGCGGCGTCGTACCGGACGGCGTACCTGGTGGGGGCGCTGCCCGCGGCAGCCGCGTTCCTGGCAGCTCTCAAGTTGCCGAAGGGAAAGGTCAGCGGCGACCAACACCCGCCGGCAGAGCCGCACCCGGTCGGGTGACGAGCTAGTCGGTGACGAGCCCCGAGAGCGTCGTGTCGTCCGGGTCCTTGGGGTCGTCTTCCGGAGTGGGCTCCGGGCTCGGGTCCGGCGAGGGCTCGTTGGCAGGCTTCTCGTCTGAAGGGTCTTCCTTCGGCTGCTGGTTCCCCGGCTGCTGGTCCTTCGGCGCCTTCTTCTTCGCCGGACGGACGAGCGCAGGGACGGCGTCCTTGACGGTCTTCTCCGCGACCTTCGCCGTCGAGAGGACCTCGCGCATCGTGTTCGCCAGATCGTGCGGGAGCAGGCTCAACAGGCGCTCCATCTCGCCGGCGCCGACGTCGCCGCTCTGAAGCTGCTCGAAGGCGGCCATGGCCTTCGCCGACAGCGCGACCTCGACGCCGCGGACCTCGACCTTCCCCGGCCCGCTCCGGCGCGACGTCCGGGCGGAGCCCGCGATCTTGTCCACTGCGTCGCCGTGCACGCGCTCCTGCCGGACCGCGGCAGCTTCCGCGGCGCGGGCCCGGTCCTCGAGGAAGCTCGCGAACGCCATGCCGGCCGCCGACGTCGCCATCACGGCTGCGCCGAGCATCGCGACGGCGAGGGAGCGCGCCAGACGCATCCGCGTCATCCGCTCGCGGCGGGCCGCGCGGGCGACCTTGACCTCGTTGACCTGCTCGATGAGCGCGGCCTCGTTGTCCCGGACCTGCGCTTCGACCTCGGCGAGGAGACGGTTGGCCGCGTCGACCTCCCCCGCGCGCATCAGCGTCGCGGAGAAGCTCAGCTTGTCGTCGACGACCTCACGCGTCTCCTGGGAGAAACGTTGAGCCGAGACGGCGAGCTCGAGCTTGGCGTCATCCTCGTGGCGCGCGTCGTCGGCGACCAGCTCCTTGAGCGCGCCGGTGACTTCGCGGAGGTCCTTGATGAACTGCATACGGTTGGGGTTCGCCCCGAGGCGTCACTCCCCTGCCACAAAACGGTTATCAATCCGTCCGATTTGGACGCAATTTCAGGCGGGGGCCAGGCGGGGCCGGGATGTCAGGGGGGCCGCCGCTAGACTGCCGGTCATGTCGACCCAGAAGCTACCCCGAGACGAGCCCGCGCGGCCCATAGACGAGCAGGTGGACCGCCTCCGCTCGCTGCGCGAAGAGGCCCGGCGTGCCGGAGGCGACGTGGCCGTCGAGCGCCAGCACGAGCGAGGCAAGCTCACGGCGCGGGAGCGCATCGAGAAGCTCCTCGACCCCGGCTCGTTCGTCGAGACCGACATGCTCGTGCGGCACCGCTCCCACGGGTTCGGGATCGAGAACAAGCGGCCGCTGAGCGACGCCGTCGTCACCGGCTGGGGCACGATCGACGACCGCAAGGTCTTCGTGTTCGCCCAGGACTTCACGGTCTTCGGCGGGTCGCTCGGCGAGGTCATGGGCGAGAAGATCTGCAAGATCATGGACCTCGCCCTCGAGACGGGGGCCCCGGTGGTCGGCCTGAACGACTCCGGCGGCGCGCGCATCCAGGAGGGCGCCGCGTCGCTCGCCGGCTACGGCTACATCTTCGACCGCAACGTCCGCTCGTCGGGCGTGGTCCCGCAGATCTCCGCGATCATGGGTCCCTGCGCGGGCGGCGCCGTCTACTCCCCCGCGATGACCGACTTCACGTTCATGGTCAGCGAGACCTCGCACATGTTCATCACCGGCCCCGAGGTCATCAGGGCCGTGACCGGCGAGACCGTGACGCAGGAGGAGCTCGGCGGCGCGATGAGCCACGCGTCGAAGTCCGGCGTTGCGCACTTCGTGGCGGCCAGCGACGAGGACTGCCTCGCGCAGGTCCGATACCTGCTGTCGTTCATCCCGTCGAACAACTTCGAGTCGCCCCCCTACTTCCCACCGGCCGACGACCCGATGCGCTCGTGCGACGATCTGCTGGACCTGATCCCGGACTCGCCGAACAAGCCGTACGACATGCACCAGGTGATCTCGTCGGTGTTCGACGACGGAGAGTTCTTCGAGGTCCACAAGCACTGGGCGCAGAGCATCCTGTGCGGCTTCGCCCGGCTCGCCGGCCACCCTGTCGGGATCGTCGCGAACCAGCCGCAGGTGCTCGCCGGGACGCTCGACATCGCGTCGTCGACGAAGGCGGCGCGCTTCGTGCGCTTCTGCGACGCGTTCAACGTGCCGCTGGTGACGTTCGTCGACGTGCCGGGGTTCCTGCCGGGCACCGAGCAGGAGTACGGCGGGATCATCCGCCATGGCGCCAAGCTCCTGTACGCGTTCAGCGAGGCGACGGTCCCGCGCATGACGGTGATCACGCGCAAGGCCTACGGCGGCGCGTACGTCGTCATGAACTCCAAGCACATCCGCGCTGACGTGTCGTTCGCGTGGCCGAGCGCCCAGATCGCGGTCATGGGTGCCGAGGGCGCCGTCAACATCATCCAGCGCAAGGCGATCGCGGCGGCCGACGACGCCGAGGCGAAGCGGGCGGAGCTCATCGCCGACTACGAGGAGCGGTTCGGCAACCCCTACATCGCGGCCGAGCGCGGCTACATCGACGACGTCATCGAGCCGCAGGACACGCGCCGGCGCTTGGTCCAGTCGCTCGAGATGCTGCGGAGCAAGAGGGAGACGATCCCCCAGCGCAAGCACGGCAACGTCCCGCTGTGAGCCGCTACCGCGCCCCCCGGCGCACGCGCCGCTTCGAGATCGTCACGATCGACGGGAACCCGACGGGCGTCGAGCGCGCGGCGATCGAGGCCGCGCTGGGCCGCGAGCTCGAGACCGAGCGGGCCGCGCTGGAGCCGTCGCTGTGGCTGAGGGCGGGCAGATCCCAGGGCCGCCGGCTCGGCATGTACGACTACCGGGACCGCTTCGCGCGCGAGGACGCGTGGAGGCTGTCGGTGCGGATGCCCGCGGGGGGCCGCGAGTACCCCGGCCTCAACGGCCGGGGCGACGCGAAGTAGCCGGCCGGAGCGGCTAGGGGCAGGTGTCGCTCACGCTGTAGCGGCCGTCCGGGTACCACGCCTCGATCACGTGGCACATGTCGTGCAGCGCGCCCATGATCGTCACCGCTCCCGCGACTACGGCCACCGGGCCGGGAGTGTCCTCCGAGATCGTCGCGACCGTCTCGCCCCATCGCACGAGCCCGCACGTCAGCCGAACGTCGATCGCGCCCTTCACCGTGGCTGTGCCCGTCACGTAGTGGGTCTCGTGATATTCCGTGAACTTCGTCGACATGACCGACTGACACGGCGCCGCGGCCACGTCGAGGTCGACCGCCTGGGCCGGGACGGCGGCCCCGAGCACGGCAGCGAGGGCGAACGGGACGATCAGGCGCTTGCGCAGCATGGACTCCTCCTCGGACAAAACGGAAAAAAGGTCCCGCTAGGATTCGATCCGCCGGTGCGGATTCCTTCCGTGTCAGCCGGACATCGTCAGGCCCCCGCTGACGCTCAGGGTCTGGCCGGTCACGAACGCCGCCGCGTCGGAAAGGAAGTACTCGACCGCCGCCGCGACCTCGTCCGGGTGCACGAGACGCTTCAGCGGAGTCGCCGCCATCAGCTTCTGGAACATCTTCTCGCCCATCTCGTTCTCCCGGATGGCCGCGGTCATCGGCGTGTCGGCCGGGCCCGGGCACACCGAGTTCACCGTCACCCCGTGGCGCGCGAGCTCGCGCGCCATCGACTTCGAGAACGCGATCACTCCGCCCTTGGCCGCGGAGTAGACGGCCTCCCCCGACGATCCCACCCGGCCCGCATCCGAGGCGACGTTGACGATCCGGGCGTAGCCGGTCCGCGCGGCGCGCTCGATCAGCACGGGCGCGACGGCGTACGTGCAGTTGAGGACGCCTTCGAGGTTCACCGCGATCAGCGAGCGCCACGTCCGCGGGTCCGTCTGCAGGAAGAAGCCCGGCAGGTCGAAGCCCGCGTTGTTGACGAGGGCGTCGATCCCGCCGGCCCGCTCGCCCACGGCCTCGACGGCAGCCCGCACGCTGTCGAGGTCGGCGACGTCGCACTCGACCGTGAACGCCGACCCGCCGATCCGCTCGGCCGCCTCCTTGCCCCGGCCCGGGTCGATCTCGGCGATGGCGACGGCGGCGCCGGAGGCCGCGACGCGCTCGGCGATCGCAAGGCCGAGGCCCGACCCCGCACCGGTGACGAAGACGACCCGCTCGCTCATCTCACCACCCTAGGCCCGAAGAGACTGGTGCAGGTGGTGCAGGTTGCACCGCATGCACCACTGATCCGAGGCCCTACGTGGCGTAGTCGTAGAAGCCCCGGCCCGCCTTGCGGCCGAGGTAGCCCGCCCGGACCATGTGCTCCAGCAGCGGGGCCGGGGCGTAGCGGCGCTCCCGGAACTCGTCGTGGAGCGACTCCAGGATCGCGTACGTCACGTCGAGGCCCACGATGTCCATCAGCTCGAACGGCCCCATCGGGTGCGCGCACCCGAGCTTCATCGCCGTGTCGATGTCCTGCGGCGTGCCGTAACCCTGCTCGTGCATGTGCACCGCGTCGTTCAGATACGGGAACAGCAGGAAGTTCACGATGAACCCCGCGCGGTCGCGGCAGCGGACGGGGCGCTTGCCCAGCGAGCGCGCCCACGCCGTCGCCCGCTTCTCGACCTCGCCGGAGGTCGCCACCGTGCGGACGACCTCGACGAGCTTCATCACGGGGGCCGGATTGAAGAAGTGCAGCCCGACGACGCGGTCGGGACGGTCGGTGGCGGCCGCGAGGTCGACTATGGGCAGCGACGACGTCGTCGTCGCGAGGACTGCGTCGGGCTTCGTCGAGCGGTCGAGCTCCCGGAAGATCGCGTCCTTCACCGGAAGGTCCTCCGCGACCGCCTCGACGACGAGATCGACCTCGGCGAGGTCGGAGAACTCGAGCGTCGTCGTGATGCGGCCCAGGACGTCGTCCGCGCCGTCCCGCTCGAGCTTGCCCTTCGCGACGGCGCGGTCGAGGCTCTTCGCGACGGCTGCCTTCGCCCGCTTGATCGCGGCCTCGCTGCGGCCGCGCAGGACGACCTCGTTGCCGGCCTTGGCGGCGACCTCCGCGATCCCGGACGCCATCAGGCCCGTCCCGACGATGCCGACCACCGACACGTCGGACGTCGCAGCGCCCGCCTCGTCCGGCACCGCGTCGGCGACCTTGCTCGACTCGGGGGCCGCGTACTTGTAGAAGCCGCGTCCGGCCTTACGGCCGAGGTATCCCGCCGCGACGTACTGCTTGAGCAGCGGGGCCGGCGCGTCCGTCGTGTCGCGGAACTGGCGCCACAGCGCCTCGCAGATCTCGTAGCCCGAGTCCATGCCGATGAGGTCGAGCAGCGCGAGGGGGCCCATGGGGTGGCCGCAGCCGAGCTGCATCGCGGCGTCGATGTCCTCGCGCGACGCGTAACCCTGGTCGAACATCCGGACCGCGGAGTTCAGGTACGGGAACAGCAGCAGGTTCGCGATGAAGCCGGCGCGGTCGCGGCACGGGACCGGCGTCTTGCCCAGGCCCTCCGCGAAGTCGCGGGCCGCGGCCAGCGACTCCTCCTCGGTCGCGACGGTGTGGACGAGCTCGACGAGCTTCATCACCTGCGCCGGGTTGAAGAAGTGGAAGCCGATGACCTTCGACGGGCGCTTCGTCGCGACCGCCATGTCGATGACCGGCAGCGACGAGGTGTTCGTGGCGAGCAGCGCGTCCGGGCCGAGGATCGCGTCGAGCTCGGCGAAGACCTCCTTCTTGAGGTCGAGGTGCTCGGGGACGGCCTCGAAGACGACGTCGCAGCCGGCCAGGTCCGCGTTGCTCGTCGACGACGAGATACGGCCGAGGATCTCGTCCGCGGTGGCCTGGTCGATCTTGCCGCGCTCGACGGCGCGGCCGATGCTGCGGGCGATGCGCTCGCGCCCGGCCGCGACGGCCTCTTCGCTTATCTCGGTGAAGACGACGTCGTAGCCGGCGCGGGCGCAGACCTCGCAGATGCCCGACCCCATCGTCCCGCAGCCGACGACCCCGACCTTTCGGATGCTCACGCTCATGGGGAGGGAGCCTAAACCGGCTTACCATTCGTTCATGGAGCGACGACCGAAGGACCGCCCCTGGATCTTCCGCACGTACGCCGGCTACGCGAGCCCCGCCGCGACGAACGCACGTTTCAAGGGGAACCTCGCCAAGGGGCAGACCGGCCTCTCCGTCGCGTTCGACCTGCCGACGCAGACCGGCTACGACTCGGACCACGCGATGGCGCGCGGCGAGGTCGGGAAGGTCGGCGTGCCGATCTCGCACCTCGGCGACATGAAGACGGTGTTCGACGGGATCCCGCTCGCCGAGATGAACACCTCGATGACGATCAACGCGACGGCCGTGTGGCTGCTCGCGCTCTACGTCGCGACGGCCGACGACCAGGGGGCCGAGCGCGGGGCGCTGGCGGGCACGACGCAGAACGACATCCTCAAGGAGTACCTGTCGCGCGGCACGCACATCTTCCCGCCGGAGGCGTCGATCCGGCTGACGACGGACCTGATCACGTGGACGTTCCACGAGGTCCCGAAGTGGAACCCGATAAACGTCTGCTCGTACCACCTGCAGGAAGCGGGCGCGGACCCGGTGCTCGAGGTGTCGTTCGCGCTCGCGAACGCGGTCGCGGTGCTCGACGCCGTGAAGGCGACCGGCGCGGTGTCGGACGCCGACTTCCCGCGGCTGGTCGGACGCATCTCGTTCTTCTGCAACGCCGGCATCCGCTTCGTCGAGGAGACGTGCAAGATGCGCGCCTTCGGACGGATGTGGGGCCGGATCGCGCGGGAGCGCTACGGGGTGGACGAGGAACGCTACCGGCGCTTCCGCTACGGCGTGCAGGTCAACTCGCTGGGCCTCACCGCGGCGCAGCCGGAGAACAACGTGTACCGGATCCTGCTCGAGATGCTCTCGGTCACGCAGTCGAAGGAGGCGCGCGCCCGCGCGGTGCAGCTGCCGGCGTGGAACGAGGCCCTCGGGCTCCCGCGCGCGTGGGACCAGCAGTGGTCGCTGCGCGCGCAGCAGATCCTCGCCCTCGAGACCGACCTCCTCGAGCACGACGACATCTTCGAGGGCTCGAAGGTCGTCGAGGCGCTGACCGCGGAGATCGAAGAGGGCGCCCACGAGGAGCTGACCCGCGTGCTCGACGCCGTGAAGGCGACCGGCGCGGTGTCGGACGCCGACTTCCCGCGGCTGGTCGGACGCATCTCGTTCTTCTGCAACGCCGGCATCCGCTTCGTCGAGGAGACGT
>JALZEG010000236.1 GCA_030862185.1 Actinomycetota bacterium | reverse complement strand
CGGCGGGCGGACCCGTCCCCAGCAGCCGCCGCTTCCACCACGAGTCTTTGGGGATCAGTGGGCGGGCTTCTTCTTCCTCGACCGGCTCCGGCTCGGCCTCTGGTTCTGGCTCGGCCTCTGGTTCTGGTTCTGGCTCGGCCTCTGGTTCTGGCTCCGGCTCGGCCTCTGGTTCTGGCTCCGGCTCGGGCTCGGCCGCGGCGGCCTCGGCAGGCTCGGGCTCGTCCCCTGCCGGCTCTTCCGGCTCGGGCTCGACCCAGACATCGCCCTCCAATTCGCCGGCGTAGTCGCGTGCCTCCCGCTCGGCCTGGCGCCGCTTGCGCTCCTCCCACCAGCTCCGCAGGCTCATGCCGACCACTCCGCCGGCGTCCGGTAGAGCCCGTGCTCCGAGACGTACTCCGCGACCACCGGCGGGACGAGGTCGTCGACCGGCAGCCCCTCCCGGACCCGCCGCCGCACCTCCGTCGACGAAACGTCGACCTCCGGGACGTCCGCTACGTGGACCACCGGCCAGTCCGGTCCGAGCCGCAGCGCACCGGCGTCGAAGCCGCGACGCGGCACTGCGATGACCTCGGCGAGCGCCGCCACCCCCTCGGCCCGGTGCCAAGTCCCCAGCGTGAGCACCGCGTCGATACCTGCGACGAAGAACAACGCGGCGTCGGGCCCGTAGAAGTCGCGCAGGATCGCCAGGGTATCGACGGTATAGGTCGGACCCTTGCGGTCGATCTCCATCCGCGACGCCTCGAAGCGCGGGTTCGTCGCTGCCGTCAGGGCCGTCATCATCCAGCGGTCCTCGGCCCCGGAGTAGCCCTCCTTCTGCCACGGCTGCCCCGCCGGGACGAACAGGATGCGGTCGAGGTCGAACGCGTCGAGCAGCGCGGCGGCCGCCGCGACGTGTCCGTTGTGGATCGGGTCGAACGTCCCGCCCATCACCCCGAGGCGCCGGGCGCGCCCTTCTGCCATGCGTCTAGTCAACCCGAAAGCCGCCGAAATATGGCGACAAAGAGGATCGCTCCCCGAGGTCGTGGCGCCACGGGTAGCGAATCGCGAAACCGACCCCAACCCTCTTGACCTAGCCGGGCAAGAGGTCGAGCCTCGAAGTAGTCCAGAAGAGGGCGCCCACCGGGGGTCCCCTATAGAGGGAGGACCCCATGCCCGCTCGCTCGCAGCGACGGTTTCGCCGCGCGACCTCGCTCTCGATCGCCACGATCGGGATCATGATCCTCACGGTGCTGAACGCGCCGATCGCCGCCGCGGCCTCGGAGCTGTCGGTATTCGGCGTCCCCAGCCCGCTACGGCAGGGGACGTCCGGCGACGTGATCGTCGCCGCCTACAACGAGGACGGCTCGATCGACACGGCCTATCGAGGCACGGTCCACTTCACGTCGACGGACGGAGCGGCGACGCTCCCCGCCGACTACACGTTCACCGCGGGCGACAACGGAGACCATGTCTTCACGAACGGCGTGACGCTCCGAACGGTGGGCGAGCAGATCGTGACGGCAACCGACACCTCTACCGGCATCACGGGCCAGCAGACGGAGATCCAGGTAATCGAGGGCGGGGCGACGTCGTTCAGCGTCTCCGGCATACCGTCGCCCACGCGCAGCGGCAAAGCCCAGCCTGTGAGCGTCACCGCGTACAACGACGACCTCTCGATCGACAACGCCTATCGCGGAACGGTCCACTTCACGTCGACCGACGCAGCGGCCACGCTGCCCCCCGATTACACGTTCACGGCCGGTGACAACGGCACCCACACGTTCTCCAACGGCGTGATCCTTCGAACGGTCGGCGCCCAGTCGGTGACCGTGACGTCCACGGTGGAACCGACCCTTACGGGCTCACAAGAGCAGATCGAGGTGTTGGCCAGGACGGCGACGACGACCACCGTCAACGGCAAGGGGGCTCCGGCCAAGGAGAACGTCACCGGCACCGTGTCGCCGGCGCACACCGGGCTCAACGTCACCGTGACCCTGTTCAAGAAGAAGAACGGTGCGTTCGTGCGAGTCGCCTCGAAGAGGCCTCTGCTCACGACGACGAGCACGTTCAAGGCAGCGTTCAAGAAGCAGGGCGTCAGGTCGTGCAAGGTCACTGCCGACTTCCCCGGCGACGAGGATCACCTCAAGAGCAGCGCGAGCGACACCTTCAAGTGCTGAGCTGCTCGTCGTGAAGGGCGGGGTCAGGTACGGGTCTGGCCCTGCCCCCACACGACGTATTTCGTAGTCGTCAACGCCGTTAAACCCATCGGCCCCCGCGCGTGCAGCTTCTGCGTCGATATCCCGATCTCCGCGCCGTAGCCGAACTCGCCGCCGTCGGAGAACCTCGTCGACGCGTTGACGAAGATCGAGCCGGAGTCGACCTCGGACGTGAAGCGGCGCGCCGCGGCGAGGTCGTCCGTGACGATCGCCTCGGCGTTCGACGTGCCGAAGCGATTCACGTGCGCGATCGCCTCGTCGAGGGAGTCCACGACCCGGACCGCGAGCTTGTAGTCGAGATACTCGGTCGCCCAGTCCTCCTCGGTCGCCTCTCCCGCGTCGGGCCACAGGGCTCGGACCTCGCCGTCGCCGCGGATCTCGACGCCCTTCTCGCGGAGCGCGTCGAGCGTCTCCGGAAGCCATTCCTTCGCGAGCTCCGCGTGGACGAGCAGCGTCTCCGCGGCGTTGCACACGCTCGGACGTTGCGTCTTCGCGTTGAGGATGATCTCCGTCGCCATCGCCGGGTTCGCGGCTCGGTCGACGTAGACGTGGCAGTTCCCGTCGCCGTCGACGATGTAGGGAACCGTCGCTTGTCGCTCGATGCTCTCGATCAGGGCGCGGCCCCCGCGCGGCACGAGCAGGTCGACGAGCCCCTTCGCCTGCATGAGCTCGGTGGCCCCCTCGCGCGTCGTGTCGGGGACGAGCTGGATCGCGTCCGCCGGGACACCCGCGGCGACGGCTGCGGCCCGCAGCACGTCCACGATCGCCTGGTTCGACCGCAGCGCTATCGACGAGCCGCGCAGGATGCATGCGTTGCCCGACTTGAGGCATAGCCCGGACACGTCCGCGGTGACGTTCGGGCGCGCCTCGTAGATGACGGCCACGACGCCGAGCGGGACGCGCACCTGCTCGATCGACAGGCCGTTCGGGCGCTTCCATCCCGCGACGACCTCGCCGATCGGATCGGGCTGCGCCGCGACGGCGCGCAGCCCCGCGGCCATGGACTCGAGCCGGCTCGGCATCAGCGTGAGCCTGTCGACCAGCGTCGCCGGCGTCCCCTCGGCGCGGGCGGCTTCGACGTCCTGCTCGTTCGCGGCGACCAGGTCTCGCTCCGAGCCGAGCAGCGCGTCGGCCATGCCGAGCAGCGCGGCGTCCTTCACCGCGCCCGGCAGGGCGGCGACCGAGGGGGCCGCGGCGGCGGCGTCGGCACAGATCTCACGGACGGTCATGGTCAGTCCTCCAGCACGATGAGCTGGTCACGGTGAATGACCTCACGCCCCTCGAACTCCGTTGTGGAACGGCCGCGAGCCGCGTCCAGCTCCGAGGCCGAGAAGCGTACCAACCCGCGCGCGAAGACCGCCCCGGAGCCGTCCGCCACGTCGACCGCGTCGCCCGCCGCGAACGCCCCGGCGACGCCGGTGACGCCGGCCGGAAGCAGGCTCCGCTTGTCCTCGACCACTGCCTTGCGCGCCCCGTCGTCGACGGTCACGGTGCCGGTGGGCGGCCTCGCGAACGCGATCCAGAGCCGCCGCGCCGACGCGCGGGCCGGGCGCGGGTGGAAGTAGGTGCCCAACGGGTCCCCGCGGGCGATCCTCCCGAGGACGTCGGGCTCCGACGCGTCGGCGACGACGACCGCGACCCCCGAGAACGTGGCGACCCATGCAGCCGCGATCTTGGAGGTCATCCCGCCGCTCGCGAGGTTGGACCCGCGGCCCCCGGCGGCGCGCTCGAGCTCCGGCGTGATGCGATCGACCTCGTCGATCACCGGTGCGTCGGGATTGCGGCGGGGGTCGGCCGTGTGGACTCCGCGGGCGTTCGTCAACAGCACGAGGAGGCGCGCGTGCGCGACGTTCGCGACGAGGGCGGCCAGCATGTCGTTGTCGCCGAAGCGGATCTCGTCGACGGCGACGGTGTCGTTCTCGTTGACGACCGGCAGCGCCTTCAGCGCGAGCAGCCGGTCGATCGTGTTGCGCGCGTTCAGGTACTGCTGCCGGTGCATGAAGTCGTAGCGCGTGAGCAGCACCTGCGCGGCGACTATGTCCGACGCTTCGAGCAGGCGCGCGTAGCTCCCGAGGAGCAGCCGCTGTCCGACCGCGGCTGCGGCCTGCAGCGAAGGGATGTCGGAGGGACGGCGCTCGAGGCCGAGGGGGCCGAGCCCCGCCGCGATCGCGCCCGACGACACGAGGATCGGGAGCGCTCCGGCGCGGTGCAACCGCGCCAGACCCCCGCACAGCGCCTTGAGGCGCCGTTCGTCGGGCTCGCCGGTGGAGTCCACGAGCGACGCGGTGCCGATCTTGACGACGAGCCGGTCTCCCGCGCCGACCTTAGGTCTCGACACTCTGGCCGTCCTCGTCGACCGAGCCGGGCGTCTCGCCCAGGCGACCCGCGCTGGGCGCGCCCTCGGGCTCGAACTCGAACGCGACCTCGCCGATCCGGACCTCGTCGCCGCGCACCGCGCCGGCGGCCGCGAGCATCCTCTCGACGCCCATGGCGATCAGCCGGCGCTGGAGCAGCTCGACGGCCTCCTCGCTCTCCATGTCCGTGGTGGCGACGGCGCGTTCGGCGCGGCGGCCGCGCACTCGCCAGCCGCCGTCCTCGCGGTC
The DNA here is from genome assembly GCA_030862185.1 of Actinomycetota bacterium. Classification (GTDB taxonomy): domain Bacteria; phylum Actinomycetota; class CADDZG01; order CADDZG01; family WHSQ01; genus JALZEG01. The sequence continues at coordinate 3,175 of JALZEG010000236.1, read as the reverse complement.
GACCTCCAGGGGGCTCTCCTTGACGACGTGGCGCACGTAGCCGACGCGGGCGGGAGCCGCGGCACGCGCGGCGCGCACGAGCCCCCGCAGACGATCGAGCAGCTCGTCGAGACCCTCGCCGGTGACCGCGGAGATTGCGAGCGCGCCGTCGAGACGGCCGGCCGTCTCGGCCGCGCTCTCGGGGGCCGCGTCCGCCTTCGTCACCGCGACCAGGCGCGGCCGCGCCGCCAGCGCGGGGTCGAACGCTTCGAGCTCCGCGCCCAGGACGTCGACGTCGGACGCCGGGTCGCGCTCCTGCGCCAGGGGGTCGACGAGGAAGAGCAGGACGGCGGCCCGACTGACGTGCCTGAGGAACCGGTAGCCGAGGCCCTTGCCCTCGCTCGCGCCCGGGACGAGCCCCGGAATGTCGGCCACGACGAACGAGTCGTCGCCGGGCACGACGCCGAGGTTGGGCGCGAGCGTCGTGAACGGGTAGTCGGCGATCTTCGGCTTCGCCGCGGAGATGCGGCTGATCAGGGTCGACTTGCCCGCGTTGGGGAACCCTACGAGCCCGACGTCCGCGAGCAGTCTCAGCTCGAGCCGCAGGCGATGCTGCTCACCAGGCTCGCCCTTCTCCGCGAACGCGGGAGCGCGGCGCGTCGGCGTCGTGAACTGGACGTTGCCGCGGCCCCCGCGGCCCCCGGACGCCGCGACCAGCTCGTCGCCCGCGCGCGCCAGGTCGGCGACCAGCACGCCGTCCTCGTCGTAGACGACGGTGCCGGGCGGCACCAGCACGATCCGGTCCTTCCCGTTCGCGCCGTGACGCCGTTTGCTGAGGCCGTGGCCCCCGCGCGTCGCCTTGATGTGCGGGTGGTCGCGCAGCTCGAGCAGCGTTCCGACGGACGTGTCGGCGCGCAGCACCACGCTGCCGCCGCGGCCCCCGTCGCCGCCGTCGGGACCGCCCTTCGGCTTGTAGGGCTCGCGGTGGAAGGACGCGGAGCCGTTGCCGCCGGCTCCGCCGGAGACGTGGACGGTGGCTTCGTCTACGAAGGCCATCGATTTCCGAGACGCCCGTCTGGCTCCGAGGTCCCGCCGAGGCGGCCCCTCCGAGCGGGCGACGCGTTACTCGCCGATGACGCTTACGACGCGGCGGCCGCGCAGCCGGTGGAACGTGACGGTCCCGGTGGCGGTGGCGAAGAGCGTGTCGTCGCTCCCCTTGCCGACGTTGTGACCGGGGTGCAGGCGCGTGCCGCGCTGGCGGACGAGGATCATGCCGGCCTGCGCGTGCTGGCCGCCGAACATCTTCACGCCGAGCCGCTGGGCCTCGGAGTCACGTCCGTTGCGGGAAGACGATGCTCCCTTCTTATGCGCCATCGGTGCTCCCCTCTTCCGTTTCCTTTGCGGGAGCGGCAACGGCCTTCTTCTTCGTTTGCTTCGCGCCGGCTCCGCTCAACGTGATGTCGCCGATCTGGATCGTCGTGTACTTCTGCCGGTGGCCGCGGTGGCGGCGGTAGCCGGTCTTGTTGCGGAACTTGTTCACCTCGACCTTGTCGCCCTTGGACTCGCCCACGACCTTGCCGACGACGCGGGCTCCGGAGAGGTCGCCCTTGTCCGCCCGCGCGGTGCCGGAGTCGTCGACGACGAGGAGGGGCGTGAACTCGATCGAGTCCGACCCTTCCTTGACGCGCTCTATCTCGATCACGTCGCCGGGGGCGACCTTGTGCTGCTTACCGCCCGCGCGGATGATGGCGTACAAGTCGATCTCCTTGGATTTGGAAGCCACGGCAGGATACCAAAAAGCGGCTAATCCACGTCGTGGATGAGGATCCCGCGGCCCTCGCACGTCGGACACGGGTCCGAGAACGCCTCGACGATGCCCGCGGACACGTTCTTGCGAGTCATCTGCACGAGCCCCAGGGGCGAGATGTCGAACACCTGCGTCCTCGTCCGGTCCCGGGTCAGCTCGGAGCGGAACAGCTTGATGACCTCGTCGCGGTTGTCGAGGTCCTCCATGTCGATGAAGTCGATGACGATGATCCCGCCGATGTCACGCAGCCGGAGCTGGCGCGAGACCTCGACCGCGGCCTCCTTGTTGGTGCGGAACACGGTCTCCTCGAGGTTCGACTTCCCGACGAACTTCCCGGTGTTCACGTCGATGACGGTCATCGCCTCGGTGCGGTCGACCACCAGGTGCCCTCCGGACGGGAGCCACACCTTGCGGTCGAGCGACTTGCGTATCTGCTCGACGACGCGGAACTCCTCGAAGATCGGGAGCGTCCCATCGTAGAGCTCGATCCGCTCGCCGAGGTCGGCCGAGCTCGACCGGACGTAGTCGCGCAGCTTCTCCGCGAGGCCGTGGTCGTCGACGATGCAACGGCTCACGTCACGGTTGAACAGGTCGCGGACCACGCGCATCTCGAGCTCGGGCTCCTCGTACACGAGCGCCGGGGCCTTTGCCCCCTGCGCCTTGCGGTGGATGGTCTCCCATGTCTCGACGACGCGCTCGAGGTCGCGCTCCAGGTCGTCGCGCGACACTCCCTCTGCCGCGGTACGGACGATGAGCCCGTGCTCCGCGGGCCGGATGGCCGAGACGATGTCGCGCAGGCGCGTCCTCTCGCGGTCGGACAGCCGGCGTGAGACCCCGATCGAGCGCGCGTTGGGAACGAGCACGAGGTGGCGGCCTGCGAGCGAGACGAGCGCCGTAAGGCGCGCCCCCTTCGCGCGCATGGGGTCTTTGGTCACCTGGACGAGGATCGACTGGCCGCTCTTGAGCACGGTCTCGATGCGCGGGATCTCGTCCCCCTCGTCGCCGGCGATCCCGACCTCCCCCGCGTAAAGCACGCCGTTGCGAGGCTCGCCGATGTCGATGAAGGATGCCTCCATGCCCGGCAGGACGTTCTGGACGCGTCCGAGATAGACGTTGCCGACGATCGACCGGTCCTCGTCGCGGGCGACGTAGTGCTCGACGATCCGGCCCTCCTCGAGGACGCCGATCTGGATGCCGCCCGGCTTGGCATGCACGAGCATGACGCGGTCGGCGCGCGGAGACGTCCGGCGCGGCGGCTTGCGGCGGCCGCGGCCCCCGCGTCGCCGCGAAGATCCCGTGCGCGTCGCTCCCGCGCCCTCCTGCTCGGCCGGTGCCGGTGAGTCCTCCGCCGGTGCTTTCTGCGCCGCGCCGTCGCTCGTCGCGGGGCGC
>JALZEG010000170.1 GCA_030862185.1 Actinomycetota bacterium | reverse complement strand
CGCCGCTCGCCGTCCTCTTCCTGGACCTCGACGACTTCAAGGCCGTCAACGACAGCCTCGGTCACCGCGCGGGCGACGACCTCCTCATCGACGTCGCGCGCCGGATCACCGCGGCGACGCGGCCGGGTGACACCGTGGCGCGCCTCGGCGGCGACGAGCTGGCGGTGCTGCTCGAGGACCTCGACTCGCTCGACGGGGCGGTTCAGGTCGCCGAGCGGCTCATCGGGTTGTTCGATTCGCCGTTCGTGGTGGACGGGTCGGAGCTGTTCGTCCACGCGAGCATCGGGATCGCGTTCAACGGGCCCGAGATGGAGACTTCGCCCGGCGACCTCCTGCGCGACGCGGATATCGCGATGTACGAGGCGAAGCGCGGCGGGAAGGGATCGTTCCGGCTCTTCGAGGTCGGGATGCGCGTCGCGGCGCGCGAGCGCCTGCAGCTGAAGGCGGACCTGCAGCGCGCTGTGGAGAACGACGAGCTCGTCCTCCACTACCAGCCGATCGTCGACCTGGAGACGGGAGCGATCGCGGGGGTCGAGGCGCTCGTACGGTGGCAGCATCCGGTACGCGGGTTCGTCTCACCGCGTGACTTCGTCCCGTTCGCCGAGGAGAACGGCTTGATCATCCCGATCGGACGGTGGGTCCTCCACGAGGCGTGCCGCGCGGCCGTGTCGTGGAAGCGCCGGAGTCCGGGAGCCCGTCCTCCGTCGGTCTCGGTGAACGTGTCGCCGGTCCGGTTCGCGCATCCGGGGTTCGTGGAAGAGCTGACGGACGTGCTCGCCGCCAGCGGGCTGGAGCCCGACCGGCTCGTGCTCGAGATCACCGAGGGCGCGCTCGTCGAGGACGTCGACCGCGTCGTGGTGCGTCTGCAGGAGCTGAACGAGATCGGGGTCCAGGTCGCGATCGACGACTTCGGGACCGGCTACTCGTCGTTGAGCTACCTCAAGGATTTCCCGGTCCAGGTCCTCAAGATCGACAAAGCGTTCATCGACTCGATCGCGCTCGGACCGGAGGACTCGGCGCTCGCGCGCGCGGTGTTGAGCCTCGGGCAGTCGCTCGGGCTCCAGATCGTGGCCGAGGGGGTCGAGGAGGCGGTGCAGGCGGACGCGCTCAGGCGGCTCGGGTGCCGGTTCGCGCAGGGCTACCTCTTCTCCCGGCCTGTCCCGGCCGAGGCTCTCGATGCCGTGCTCCGGCAGGCGATCGAGCCCCTGGCGGCCGCAGCCGCGCCCCCGCTGGCCTGACTCTCCGGGGAGGGCCGACCGCGGCGGCGGCGAACTCTCGGGCATGAAGGTCTTTTCCGGAATCGCCGCCGCCTTGCTCCTGACCGTTCTTCCGGCGGCGAGCGGATCCGCGCAGATCCCCCTTCAAGGTCCGAAGTGCTTTGGCACCGAGGCGACGATCGTCGGCACCGACGGCGACGACGTCCTCACCGGGACCCCCGACGCGGACGTCGTCGTGGGGCTCGACGGCGACGACACGATCCGGGGGCTCGCCGGGGGCGACGCGCTCTGCGGCGGCAACGGCGCCGATGTGATCGTCGGCGGACCCGGTTTCGACGGCGTCGCGGTCGGGCGCGGCGCGGACGAGGGGTACGGCGGCGCCGGTATCGACCTCGTCCTCGAGTTCTCGTCAGACAGTTGCAGCCCGTGCATGCCCTTCGACCCGCGCTCGCGGGACAACGCCGCGGACGTTCTGTCGGGAGGACCGGCGATGGACTGGCTCGCCGGTGAGGGCGGCGACGATCGAATCGTCGGCGGGCCGGGCAGCGACCTCGTGCTGCACCTGTCCAGGTTCACGTCGGTCTCGATCGACCTGTCGCTCGGCAGGGCGGTCTCGTCCGCCGGCGGCGTCGACGAACTCGTAGGCATCGAGAACGCCTTCGGCTCGGTGAACTCCGACACCATCCGCGGCGACAACGGGCCCAACTCGCTCTTCGGTTTCTGGGGGCAGGACGTGATCGACGGCGCCGCCGGCGGCGACTGGATCACCGCGGGGTACTCCGGCTCGGTGTTGAACGGCGGCGAGGACGAATCCGCCGACACGCTCGGCGTCTTCAGCAACGTCCCGGCGCACGTCGACCTGGCGGCGGGCTTCGCCATGGCGCGCGAGGACGTGAGCTTCTACTCGCCCGACGTAGTCGCACGCTTCGAGAACGTGATGGGGAGCGCCGACGACGACGTCCTCGCGGGGAGCCTCGACGCGAACCGGCTCGAAGGCGGGTACGGCCACGACGAGGTCTCGGGGGCCGGCGGCAACGACGTCCTCTTCGGCGACTACGCCGTCGAGAGGATGTGGCTCGGGACCCCGATGCCGGGCAACGACGTGATCGACGGCGG
>JALZEG010000143.1 GCA_030862185.1 Actinomycetota bacterium | reverse complement strand
ACCTACGACAACACCGGTCCCGCGACGTTCTCGTTGGCGGAGGCGGCCGAGGAGCTGTCTCGCGTCAGCGGACGAGCGGTCCGCTACGTCGACGAGACGATCGAGGGGGCGTGGGAGTCGCGGCGGCCCACAGGCGCGCCGGAGTGGGAGATCGAAGGCTGGGTCACGTCATACCTCGCGATCAAGAACGGAGAGCTCGACGTCGTGAGCGACACCGTCGAGCGCTTGACCGGCCATCCGCCGCAGTCGCTGCGCGAGTACCTCGCCGCGCATCCGAAGAGCTACGCGCACCTCACCGGCGTGAGCTAGAGACGGTCGAAGGTCCTCGTCTCGAACGTCCGGTCGACGCGGAACGGGTTGGCCTCCGGCGCGATCTTGCCCAGCAGGACGTCGACGAGGTGGCGCGATCCCGCGGGGCTGCCCATGATCCCGTGGCCCGAGTACCCCGTGTTCACGAAGAGGCCCTCGACCGGCAGGGGGCCGAGCAGCGGACGGTGGTCGGGCGTGTTCGTGTACTGGCCCGACTGCAGCATCCACAGCACGCTGCCCCTGTTCCACACGTCGTTCCAGAACGGGACGATCCTTCCGACGGAGGTAGCACTGTCGGGCGACAGGACCTCGAACGCGAAGCCGGGGTCGATCGGGACGCGGTCGGTCGGGGGCGACGGCGGCGTCCGCGGATCGGTGAAGAGCACCGACGCGCCGCGCAGCGCGGGGCGCCAGTGCACGCCGGTCTCGTCGTCGATCGTCATCGGCGCCTCCTGCGGGACCTCCGGCACGTCGGGCAGGACGAGCTTCTGTCTCGTGACCGTCTCGATCGGAAGCACCACGCCAATCGTGCGGGCGAGCTCGCCCGAGAGCGGGCCGCACGCGATCACCGCGCACCTCGTCGACACGGCGCCGGCCGTCGTGCGGACTCCGGAGAGCCGATCGCCGTCGACGGCGAACCCGGTGACGCCGGTGCCGGTGAGGACCGCCGCGCCGGAGCCCGCGGCGAGCCCGAACGTCAGCTCCTTCGGATCGAGGAACCCGTCGCCCGCGCGCCAGCGCGCCTGGACCACGTTGCCGGCGATCCACGGCCACCGGCGGCGCACCTCGTCGCCGTCCAGGATCTCCACGTCCGTCTGCCCCCACGCGTGCTGGCGCGCGACGAGGTCGCGCTGCCACGCGGCGCGCTCGGGATCGGTCGTCGCGAACAGATAGCCCTGCTGCCGGACGCCGAGGTCGTACGCGTCCTGTCGCGTGACCTCCTGGAACCTCAGGAACAGGTCGAGCGACTCGCGGACGAGCTGGAGCTCTTCGAGGTTGTCGAGCTGGAGCCGGAACGCGCCGGTGGAGGCGGGAGTGGTGAGCGTGCACAGGGCGGGACGCCTCTCGACGAGCAGCACGTCGAGCCCGGCGCGGGCCGCGTAGAACGCGGTGGCGGCGCCGACGACCCCGCCCCCGACCACGACGAGGTCGCACGTCTGCGGCGGCCGGTCGACGTAGCGGACGCTTCCCATGGACGAAATCGAAGCAGATTCGCTCGGGGCGCGCCCCTTACTGCGGGTTCAGGCGCTCACCCGAGGGATCGCGCCCTTCAGACGTCAGCTCGTAGCCCTGCGCGGCCCACGCCTCGAGCCCGCCCTCGAGGTTGTGCGCGTCGAGGCCGCGCGCCCGCAGGAACTCGGCGACGAGGCTGCTCCGCTGGCCGATCTGGCACACGACGACGACCTGACCGTCGCTCGGCACCTCCTCCCAGCGCGCCGCGATCTGCCCGATCGGGACGTGCACCGAGCCCTCGACGTGTCCGGCCGCGAACTCGTACGGCTCGCGCACGTCGAGGAACGTCGCCTTGCCGCGCAGCGCGTGCGCTCGGCCCGCGTCCATCACGGAAGGATGTCGTCGATCCAGCGCTTCACTGCCTTCATGGATTCGCCCCTCGCCGGTCGTGGAATGTCTAACGGTGGCCTACCCCCTCGGGGGCCGCGCGATGCTTGGCGCCGGCGAATTGCGACGAAAGGAGAGGCACGATGGACGAAGGAGGACCGTTCAAGCTCGTCGAGGTGCCGCAGAGGACCGGCGACGACCGCTGGGAGGCGACGTTCGAGAAGGACGGACGGCGTGTGCAGCGCCACCTGAGCGAGGAGCAGAGCCGCGCGCTGCTGCGGATCACCGAGTCGGGGAAGTGGGAGTTCTCGCTGGAGGAGCTCGACGCGCTGACGACGCAGCCGGGCTAGGTGGTGTCGGGCGGGCAGCGGTCCGGGCGCGGCCCCCGCTTCGGGTCGGGATGCCCGCCGAAGCCCACCTCGATCTTGCACGGGTCCCACGGGTGCTTCCCGCGGCCCGCTTCGATCAGCTCGACGTCGTCGCCGGTGACGCGGAAGTACGTGTAGCCTAGGTTGTCGCGGTCGTTCGACTCGAGGATCCCGTCGACCGGGTCCCCCCACATCCGGACGACGTAGTAGCCGTCGCCGTTCACACCGAAGTCGACGTAGTTGCCGGGCCGGTCCCATTCGTAGATGTCGGCCCACCCCGCGAGGAGGCCGAACCCGAAGTTGTCGGGCCACGTCGGATAGAAGCGCCTCCACTCGCGCAGCAGCTCGTTCCTGTGCGCGAACCCCTTGTTGTGCCGGGGGCCGGCGGACTCGAGCTCGCCCTTCTCGCGGTCGGTGACGGCGAAGAGTTGGACGGCGACGGCGTCCCCGTGGTGGTAGTGGCCGTGGCTCTCGTGCCAGACCGCGGTTCCGGCGGGCCGGTCGAAGTACGTGCCGTCGGCGCGCGTCACGCGCTGGTACAGGTCGTGCGGCTGCGGCGGCCCGCCGTCGTAGTAGAGCTGCATCGGGCCGCGTCCGGTGTTGCGGATGCCGAACGCGAACCGCAGGCAGCGGATCGCGCCGTCCTGCGCCCGTTCCTCCGGATGGCACGAGTCGCCGCCTTCGACGCCCTGTGGCGGGTCGCCCTGCCCGCCGTTCGTGATCGGCATCATGAACGTCGCCTCGTGCGGGGGCAGCACCTGAAGGTTCGGCAGCACCGCACCCTTCCTCGTCCCGAGGCGCGGCCGCCGGGCCTCGAGCTTCGCGCGCATGCGGAACGACGAGTCGGTGACGTTGCTCGCGCGCACCTCCACCCGCCACACCCCCGCCTCCGGATCCAGGTGCGCGGACTCGCCGGAGTAGAGGCCGGTGCCGAGGTTCACGGTGCCGCGCGAGTCGCCGCTCGGGTCGAACACCTGGAACGAGTACGCGTCGCCGACCTCCGCGTGGTCGAGGCCGATCCTGAGCCGGTACGCGTCGCCCCGCACGCCGACCCGGTACGTCCAGCTGTCGCTGCCGCTCTCCAGGTGCGGGCCCTTCCAGAAGGCGGCTTCGCCCGGGTCGAGCCGGATGCGCGGCGCGCCGGCCGCGGGGGCCGCGAACAGCCCGGCGGTGACGGCGGTGACCAGAGTCAAGGCGATTCGTCTCACTGTTCTCATACTTACGTATCCGGAGCGATCCGGTCCCCCTGGGCTCGAAGTTTCGGGGGTCGGCGGGGGGGTAGGCGCGCACACGGTCTGAACTGCAACCCGAGGAGGCGACGATGGGCAAACGCGGAGGACGCGGAGGTGGCGGCGGCCGCCGTGGTGGAGGTGGCGGCGGCGGAGGGGGTCGCGGAGGAGGCG
>JALZEG010000138.1 GCA_030862185.1 Actinomycetota bacterium | reverse complement strand
GCCGCGCGACGTCCGTCGCGCCCATGTAGACGACGCACGGAAGCCCGAAGTACGCGGCGGCCGTCGCGGTGGCGACGCCGTGCTGCCCGGCCCCCGTCTCCGCGATGATCCTCGTCTTCCCCATGCGCGTCGCGAGCAGGACCTGTCCGATCGTGTTGTTGACCTTGTGCGCGCCCGTGTGCGCGAGGTCCTCCCGCTTCAGGAGGACGCGGCGGCCGGCGCGCTCGGAGAACCGCTCCGCGTCGTAGAGCGGCGTCGGCCGTCCGACGATCGTGCGCAGAAGGTCGTTCAGCCGGGCGCGGAACGCGGGGTCCTCGCGCGCCGCCTCCCACTCCCGCTCCAGCTCGTCGAGCGCGGGCATGAGCGCCTCCGGCACGTACTGCCCGCCGAACTCCCCGAACCTCCCGCGACTGGCCTTCACCGGCCGAGCAGCTCCCGGAGCTTGGCCGCGGGATCGGTGGCCGTCACGAGCGCCTCGCCGACGAGGACCGCGGCGGCTCCGGCGGCCTCCAGCTCCTCGACCTCGCGCCGCTCCGACACTCCGGAGAGCGCGACCACCGGGAGCTCGTGCGGGATCAGCGGCGCCAGCTTCGCGGTCCGCTCGGGGTCGACCTCGAACGTCGTCAGGTCGCGGTGGTTGACGCCGATCAGCGTCGCTCCCGCGCCGAGGGCGTCGTCGAGCTCCTCTTCGTGGTGGACCTCGACGAGCGCGTCCATCCCGAGCGACCGGGCCGCGGCCACGAGCTCCGCCAGCCCGTCGCCGACGACGCGGGCGATCAGCAGCACCGCGTCGGCGCCTGCGGCGCGCGACTCCATCACCTGCCAGGGGTCGACCAGGAAGTCCTTGCGGAGGACGGGAAGCCCGGCCCCGAGCGCGGCGGCCATGTCGTCGAGCGACCCCTTGAAGCCGTCGGGCTCCGTGAGGACGGAGAGCGCGCTGGCGCCGGCCTCGGCGTAGGTGCGCGCGAGCCGCCCCGCGTCGAGGTCCAGGTCGAGCGGCCCTTTCAACGGCGAGGCGCGCTTGATCTCGGCGATCAGCGACATGCCGGGCCCCCGGAGGGCCGCGTCGAGCGAGCGCGGCGGCGGCGCGGCGGCGAGGCGTTGCTCGAGGACGTCGTCCGTCAGCACCGTCTTCCCGGCCTCGACTCGCTTCTGCGCGCCGGCTACGAGATCATCCAGGAACGAAGGGCGGCCTCGGCCGGACTCCGGCGTGAGCGTCACGAAAACGACCCTAAAGGCCCGCCAGGTGCCCCAGCAGCACCGCGCCGACGCCCTCGGGCGCCCCGCCGATCACGGTCGTGTCGAACCCGGCTTCGGCGAAGACCTCGGCCGCGCCGGTCACGGGGGCCGCGGCGCTCTCGAGACCGAGCCGCGCGGCCGCCTGTTCGAGCGCCGCCGCGGAGGATCCCGAGACCGACAGCTCCGGACCCTCGCCGACGCCGGCGACGACGAGCATCTGCGGCGATGCGCCCTCGTCGGTCAGCTGGCGCGCGAGCCGGCGAGAGCCGAGGCGCCCGCCCTCGACGGGCGTGTGCTCGGCCCCCAGCGCGACGAACTGGATCGAGTGGTCCGGCTCGATCGCACGCAGCGCGCGGGCGATCTCGAGCCACACCCCGATCGCGAGCCCGTTCGGCGTCGCTCCCGGCGCGCTGTCGTACGCGACGACGACGATCGCCGCGGACTCGGCGCCGCCCGGCGGGAGCGCGACGACGTTGGTCGAGCGCACGAGGTCCGCCACCGGCACGGCGTCGAGGCGCGAGACGTACCCGGCCTCGGTGAGGTGGGCGACGACGTACGCCGAGGCCGCGAGCTCCTCCTGCGATCCGGCGAGGCGCTCCGGCTCCTCCTCGTCGAACTGGCGCGCGTGGCTCTGGACCGTCGCCTCGCGGACGCGCGGCGGACCGGACGCGGGCTTCGTGGACCGCTGGCCCTCGGGGATCGTCGAGCACGCGGCGAAGCCGGCGAGCAGCGCGAGCGGGACGAGGATTCGGCGGGTCACGAGGGGAATCTAGGCGAGCCCGCGCCGTACACTCCCCGCATGTCCGACGCCCCGATCGCCTGGCTCGCCCTGCAAGAGGGCACGCCCGTGGTCGCGAACGACGGCCAGGAGGTCGGCCGCGTCACTGCCGTCGTCGCCGACGAGCAGAAGGACATCTTCTCCGGCGTCGCGTTCCGGCCGGGGCTCCTCGACGGGCAGCGCTTCGCTCCCGCGAACAAGATCGACCGCCTCACGGAATCGGCGGTGCACCTCAACATCGCGGCGTCCGAAGTCCTTCAGCTCGACGACTACTAGAGCCGCTCGGCCGCGGCGACCGCGCGCAGGAGCGCCTCTGCCTTGCGCCGCGTCTCCTCCGCCTCCGCCGCCGGATCGGAGTCGGCGACGATTCCCGCCCCCGCCTGCACGTAGGCGCGGCCTCGGGTCGCGACGATCGTCCGGATCGTGATGCAGGTGTCGAGGTTGCCCGAGAAGTCGAAGTAGCCGACGACGCCTGCGTAGGGGCCGCGCCTCGTCCTCTCGAGCGAGTCGACGATCTCCATCGCGCGGACCTTCGGCGCCCCCGACACCGTCCCCGCGGGGAAGCAAGCGAGCAGCGCGTCGAACGGCGTCTTGTCCGGGCGCAGGATGCCGGTGACGCTCGAGACGATGTGCATCACGTGCGAGTAACGCTCGACGACCATCAGCTCCTCCACCTCGACGGAGCCGTAGCGCGCCACGCGCCCCACGTCGTTGCGCGCCAGGTCGACGAGCATCACGTGCTCGGCACGCTCTTTTGCGTCGCCGAGCAGGTCCCGCTCGAGCGCCTCGTCCTCCTCACGGGTCGCGCCGCGCCCGCGCGTGCCTGCGATCGGACGCGTCTCCACGCGGTCGCCGGTCACGCGCACGAGCGGCTCCGGCGACGAGCCGGCGATCTCGAAGTCGTCGCCGAAGCGCAGGAAGTACATGTAGGGGCTCGGGTTCAGCGCGCGCAGCGCGCGGTACGCGTCGAAGGCGGAGCCGCGCAGGGGCGCCTCGAACCGCCGCGACGGGACGACCTGGAAGATGTCGCCCGCGTAGATGTGCTCGCGCGCGGTCTCGACCCACCTCCGGAACTCGGCGTCGTCGACCGTTGCCCGCGGCGCGCCGGCCGAGCTGAAATCGAGCTCGGCCGCGGGCGAGGCCAGGGGGGCCGCGAACGCGTCGACGACCGCGTCGCAGCGCGCGACCGCGTCGTCGTACAGCTTCCCCGGATCCGCGTCGCGCGTCCGCATCACGTTCGTGATCGCGAACGCCTTCTGCGCGAGGTGGTCGAAGACGACGAACGTACGCGTGAGCAGCAGCGCGAGGTCCGGCAGATTCAGGTCGTCGTCGGGCGGGTGCGGGAGCCGCTCCAGCTCGCGCACGCAGTCGTAGCCGAGGAACCCGACGGCCCCGCCGTGAAGCGGTGGAAGCCCTTCGAGCACGGGGGCGCGGCACGCCTCCAGCAGACGGCCCACGTAGGCGAGCGGGGGCTCTCCCTCGTCCGGCGCCACAGGCGCGTCGCCCTGCAGCATCACGACCCCGTCCTTCGCGGTGACGACGCCGAACGCGTCGCCGCCGATGAACGAGTAGCGCGCCCAGCGCTCACCGCCCTCGACGCTCTCCAGCAGGAACCCGTTGGGGCGCGGGTCCAGCCGCAGGAACGCGCCGACCGGGGTCAGCGCGTCGGCCAGCACCTCGCGCCACACCGGCACGATGACGTGGTCGCGGAGGAGCCGCGCGAACTCGTCGCGGCCCGGTCGGTACCCCATCGTCCTAGAGGCTCCGGTAGAAGCAGGTCCGCTCGCCCGTGTGACAGGCGGGACCGGCGGGGTCGACGAGCATCAGCAGCGCGTCCGCGTCGCAGTCGTAGCGCACCTCCACGACCTTCTGCGTGTTGCCCGACGTCGCGCCCTTGTTCCAGTACTCGCGCCGCGACCTGCTCCAGAACCACGTGGTGCCGGTGTCGAGCGTCCGCCGCACCGCCTCCGCGTCGACCCACGCGAGCATCAGGACGTCCTTGCTCGTCGCGTCCTGGACGATCGCCGGCGCCAGCCCCCGTTCGTCGTAGACGACGTCTTCGGGACGCACGTCGTCAGGGCTGGAGGTCGTAAGGGAACGGGTCGGTGAAGTGCTCGAACCCCTTGTCCGTCACGAGCACCGTGTCCTCGAGCCTCACTCCGCCGACCCCCTCGAAGTAGAGACCGGGCTCGACCGCGATCACGTCGCCCTCTTCGAGGGCGTCGGCGCGCCGGCTCAGCCACGGACGCTCGTGGACCTGCAGCCCGACGCCGTGGCCGAGCCCGTGGTTGAAGCCCTCCTTCGGGTGGTCGCTGCCGTCGTAGTGGTCGAGGGTCGGAAAACCCTGTGAGTGGAAGTACTCGACGACGTCCTGGTGGGCGGTCGCGGCCCCCGGCTCGACCGACTCGTACGCGAGGTCGAGGGCCGCGCGCACGTGACCGTGGAGCTTCACGAGGTCGTCCGACGGCGTGCCGGGGACGAACGTGCGGGTCATGTCGGTGTAGGCGCCCGACCGGCGGTCGCGCGGGAAGCAGTCGATGACGCAGGACGCGTCCTGGAGGATCGGACCGATGCCGGGGTCGTGGCCGGAGAGGCACGCGTCGCCCGAGTGGACGAGGATGTCCTCGCTCTCGGCGCCCTGCGCGAGCAGCTCGGCGTTCATCGCCTCACGGATCCACTCCGCGGTGAGGATCTCGCCTTCGAACCGGAGCCGGTTGCCCGGTGCCGGCTCCGCCTCGCGCAGCATGCGCGCCGCGGTCAGCATCGCCGTCTCGGCCGCGCGCTGCGCGCGCTCGATGCCCTCGAGCTCCCACGGCGTCTTGCGGCGGCGCCGGCGGGTCCACTCGTCCGGATCGACGACCACGTCGAAGCCCCGGTCGCGCAGGTAATCCGCCGCGAGGACCCAGAATGTCGCGGGGACGCACACCTTCTCGGCGCCGGCTCGCCTGAGGGCGCGCGCGACGAGCTCGGGGCCGATGTGGATCTCGGGGAAGCTCCGGTCCTTCATCAGGTCGCCGTAGCCGAGGCTCGCGAAGTCCCACACCTCGTCGACCACGTCCTCGCGCGTCGCGAGTATCGGCGCCTCGAACACGCCCGCGACGACGATGCGCTTGCCCTCGTGCTCGACGAAGACGACGGGGTCGCCGATCGGCTCCGCGATCTCGTGGCGCAGCTCGGGACTCCGCAGCGCGTCGTCGTAGATCAGGTACGTCGTCATCGGGCGGCGATCCTAACGGGGAGCCCTCGCCTAGCTATCGCCTCCTTCGCGTCGG
>JALZEG010000133.1 GCA_030862185.1 Actinomycetota bacterium | reverse complement strand
CGTTCGCGGTGGCGAACGCACCGAGCGTCTTGGCCTCCGCGCCGGTGGCCGCGAAGTCACACGTGTTGGGCGTGAGGACCGCAGCGCTCCTGCGGGGCGCCGCGACGGTGTTCGGCACCGTCGTGGTGATCGTGCTGCTGGTCGCAACGATCGGACCGCGGCTCCTCCCCTACCGGACGTTCACGGTGCTGTCCGGCAGCATGGAGCCGACGATCCCGGTGGGCTCCATGATCTTCGACCGCGAGGTCGCCGCGACGGACCTCGCCCGCGGAGACGTCGTCACGTTCCACCCGCCGGGCCATCCCGAGAAGCTCGTCAGCCACCGCATCGTGCGGGTCGACGAGACGAAGCGCGGGACGTTCCTGGTGACGCGCGGCGACGCGAACGGAGTGGCCGACGACTGGCGGATCCCCGCGACCGGACGCGGCCTGCGCTACGAGTTCCACCTCCCGTACCTGGGATACGTCGTCGGCGGGCTGTTGACGCCCGTGGGTCGGCTCGTTGCACTGACGCTGGCGGCGCTGTGGCTGGGGGGCCTCGCTCTGTGGACGATCTGGCGTCCGCGCAAGGAGCCGCTCCCCGCGCGGGGTTAGACGCGATGCGACACCGGAGAAGCGTGTCCCTGCTGGCAGCGGCGCTCGCCGTCGTGGCGATCGCCGGAGCGTCGCGCGGGACGTTCGCGGCGTTCAGCGGGACCGTGCGCAACGGCGGGAACACGTTCGCGCTGACGTCGCTCTACGCGCCGGGGAACCTCACCGCCACCCCGGCAGGACACGCCGTGGACCTGGCCTGGACGGCCGGCCAGAACGGCAACGGGTACACGATCCTGTCGGCCCCGGCGCCGAACCCCCTCGTCAACGACTGCACCGGCGCGTCGTACGCGACGGTCGCCACGGTTACGGGGACATCGCATACGCACGCTGCGTCCACGCCCCCCGGGACCTGGCGCTGCTACACGGTCCTGACCAGCTACCACTCGTGGACGAGCGTACAGAGCAACCCCGTCGCCGGCGCGCGCGTGGGTTTCGTCGCGAGCATGGCCGACTTCGCGAACACCGGGAACCCGAGGATCGACGACAAC
Organism: Actinomycetota bacterium; assembly: GCA_030862185.1. Lineage (GTDB taxonomy): Bacteria > Actinomycetota > CADDZG01 > CADDZG01 > WHSQ01 > JALZEG01. The sequence goes on along the minus strand of JALZEG010000133.1, from coordinate 26,138 downwards.
GACACGATCACGATCACGTTCAACCAGCCGGTCGACGTCGCGACGGGCCCCCAGGCCGGCAACTCGATCTGCTGGCAGAGCGACAGGATCGTCCTCGGCAGCACGCAGACCGGCAACTGCTCCGCGACCGACACCTCGCCCCGGCTCGGGTTCCTCACCGGCGGCACGATCGACAGGAACTTCCGTCTCGACGCTACGTGGGCGTGGAGCAACGGGAACCGCACGCTCACCATCACGGTCGGGGGCCGGCTGTCGGGCAACGGCAACTACTCCCACGCCGGCACGTGGACGTTCACGCCGACCTCGAACACGGCGTTCCTCAAGAGCGCGACCGGCGGCTTCCACGTGTGCGACTCCAACACCGGCGGTGGAAACTGCACGCCCGCGGTCAACGGGCTCTAACGCCCCGATGCGGCGCGCGGGGGGGCCGGGATCGCGGTGAAGGTCTCCGGCGGGCTCAGCTTCGCTCCGATCGTGGCCGACGCCTGGAACACCACGGTTGCGGCCAGCAACCACCGCGCCCATCTCGTCGCTCGCATGCTCTTCCTTCGTCTCCCGCAGCCCCGCATTAGCTTCGACCGCGGCGGCGCCCGGCTCCATAGCGCAGGGTGACGAGATCGCGCTCTCCGGCGGCTCGTCTTCGCGTGGCCCGCGGGGGCGGAATGTCCCGTTTCCCGCCGACGATATGACTAGTCAATCCGGCTCATGCGCGGGCTACGGCCTGCCGATACAACCCCATGCGCGTGCGGGATGGCGGGTTCACGCTGATCGAGCTCCTCGTCGTGATCATCGTGATCGCGATCCTCGCCGCCATCGCGGTCCCCATGTTCCTGGCCCAGCGGGAGAAGGCCTACGCCGCCCAGGTGCAGTCGGCGCTCAAGAACGCCGCGACCGCGGTGGAGGCCTACGCGACCGACAACAACGGCGACTACTCCGGGCTCGACACGGCGCCGAACCTGGCCGCGACGATGGCGGCGAACGGATTCCGCGTGCCGGCCTGGGCCCCGTCGTTCGACGTCGTCGCCAGCTCTACGAGCTACTGCATCGAGATCCGCCACAACAGCACGTCCGTCGGCAAGCCGTGGCGCCGTGCCACCTACTTCAGCAGCCGTGGCGCTCCCGCGGCCGATCCGAACAACTGCCCCGGGGCGCCATCGCTCTGACCGCGCCCTCTATTGTGTTGCCGATGAGCGAGCCTGGAAAAATTCCAGAGAGCGTCAGGACCTGAGCGGATCCCTTCGGGGACGACCTAGTTTGGGTCGAATCGCGATGGGTCCACGACGGTAACGACTGGTTGGAGGCGCGCAGCACCCGAGCCGGGCTGCTCGCCGGCCTGCCGGTCCCGTGGGGCGTTCCCCCGGACGACGCACCGCGTTACGAGGGCATCTTCAGCCTCGTGGTCGACGATCCGGACAAGAAGACGCGCGCGCTTCCGACGATGTACCACGGCAACGCGCAGCTCTACGCGGACCGCGACGTCGAGAACGTCCAGGGCCGCCTCGTCCGGACCATCGACGCGGTCCTGCACGCGCAGGAGCGTCCCGCCTACCTCGCCTCGGCCTGCCGCATCGACGGCCGCCCCGGCCTCTACGTGCACGGCGTCTACAACCGCGAGCCGTATCGCCTCCGCGCTATCCGCGCGGGGCTCGAGGTCGCGGACGATCCGTACGTGCGTTTGACTCCCGCCGGCGAGCTCGAGTGCGAGGGATGGGAGCCGTTCCGCCCGGAGTTCATCGTCGTCAGCAGGGTCCGCGGCCCCCGCGGGCGAGAGCACGAGAACGTCAACAGGGGCGGGCTCCTCGCGTTCAACTTCGGCATCCTGCGCGTCGGCGACATGGGGATGATGGAGCTCCACCACCTGATCTCCATCATCAAGGACGCGCGGGTGGTGGCGGAGGAGGATCCCGAGCGGATGGTCGAGACGCTGCGCGCCGCCGCTCCGGCGAGTTGAGGATCCGCCTCCGTCTGCTCGACGCCGTCGTCGACATCGAGACCGAAGAAGCCGACGCCGCGCAGCTGCTCGGGGACCTGTGGCGGCCGCTGGAGACACAGGAGCCCGGCGAGGCCGCGCGCACCTACGTCGTCGCGCGCGACCGCACCGCCTGGAAAGCGACCGCCGGCGACGCCGTCGAGGCCGAGCACGAGACGCTGTGGGGCGTCACCGACGCGCTGCGCTACCGGATGCTGGAGCTCTGCGAGGAGCGCCTGCAGCGTTTCGTCACCCTCCACGCCGCGGCGGTGGCGCGGGGGGCCGACCTCGTCCTGCTCGCCGGGGAGTCCGGGGCCGGGAAGACGACACTCACGCTCGCGCTGCTCGAGGGGGGGTGGACCTACCTCAGCGACGACCTCGCGCCGGTGTCGCCCGAGACCGGGCTCGTCCACCCGTTCCCGAAGCCTCTGGGCGTGAAGGACCCCGCGGCGTGGGCGACGCTCCGGGACGCGTATTCCGGATCGTCGCTCGACCCCCCCTCGGGCTCGTTCCTCGTGCCGGCGACGCGCTGGGCCATCGCGCCCGGGCCGCTGCCCGTGCGCCTCCTCGTCTTCCCTCGGTTCACGGCCGGCGGCGCGCTGGACGTCGAGCCGGTCTCGGCAGCGAAGGGGGCCGCGCTCGCGAGCGCGTACGTCAGGAGGCTGGACCCGGCCACGGTCGTCCTGCTGCACCGCCTGTGCAGCGGCGCGAGCTGCCTGCGCCTCGGATACGGGTCGAGCGATGCCGCGCGCACCGCGCTGGAAGACGTCCTGAATCACCGCGAATAGGACGAGTGGGCCTACGCATTTCAAGTTTTTGGTTGTCGCGCGACCCGCTCCCCATCTATCCTTCCGGAGCGGACACACGGATTTCGAGGAGCGATCGTGACGGAAGCGGATCTGGTCACCCGAGAGGGCATCGAACGACGCCGGTTCCTCCAGGCGGCGGCTACCGTCGCATGGGCTGCTCCCGCGATCCTGACGCTCACGGCGAACCGCGCCGGCGCGCAGTCGTGCGTCCCCACGGGCTCGCCGTGCTTCGCGTGCGAAGGCGGTCTCAACTGTTGTATCGCCGGCACCGACTCACTCCCGTGCTGCTGCTCCGACGCGAACAACACCACGACGTGCGACGGCGTCTGCCGTACGCAGGCCGCCTGCGCCGCCCTGTTCCCCGGCGGACCCGCGAACGACCCGAACTCGTGCTTCTACCCCGGCGGGACCGGCACGACGATGATGGCTCGCACGACCGTCACGGCGCGGAAGTTCAAGGTCCTCAAGAAGTAGAGCCGTACCGGCCTCTAGCCGGGCGCGGTTGCTAGCCTCACATCATGGAGCTGAACGAAAAGATCGCCGCTGGCGACGCGCGCGTCGCCGTCCTGGGCCTCGGCTACGTGGGCCTTCCGCTCGCGCTCGCGGCCGCCGGCGCCCGCTTCGACGTCGTCGGGTTCGACACGTCCGAGAGCCGCGTCGAGAAGTTGCGGTCCGGCGTCTCCCCCGTCACCGACATCACCGACGACGAGCTGAAGGCCGCCGTGGGCCGCGGCGCGTTCCGGCCCACCGCGCTGCCCGACGACCTCGCCGGCTGTGACGTCTACGTCATCTGCGTCCCGACGCCGTTGCGCGACGAGCTGCCCGACATGTCGTACATCGAGGCTGCGGGGAACCTGATTGCCGAGCAGATGAAGACGGGCGCGCTCGTGATCCTCGAGAGCACGACCTATCCCGGCACCACCGAGGAGTTCCTGCGCCCGATCCTCGAGAAGGGCGGCCTCATAGCCGGAGGCGACTTCCACCTCGGGTTCTCGCCCGAGCGCATCGACCCCGGAAACCCCGAGCACCGGCTCGCGAACGTCCCGAAGGTCATCGGGGGCATGGACGACGTCGCGGCGGACTTGATGGAGGCGTTCTACGGGAAGTTCATCGAGCGGGTCGTGCGCGTGTCGACGCCGATGACGGCGGAGATGGCGAAGCTCCTCGAGAACACCTACAGGCACATCAACATCGCGCTCGCGAACGAGATGGCGATCGTGTGCCACGACCTCGGCATCAGCATCTGGGAGGTCATCGACGCCGCGGCGACGAAGCCGTTCGGTTTCCATCCCTTCTATCCGGGCCCCGGCTGGGGCGGACACTGCATCCCGGTCGACCCCGCGTACCTGTCGTGGAGGGTCCGTCAGATGGGCGGCACGGCGCACTTCGTCGAGCTCGCGCGCGAGATCAACGCGCGCATGCCCGCCTATGTCGTCCAGCGGATCACCGACGCCCTCAACGAGGAGGGCAAGAGCCTGAAGTCGTCTCGCATCCTGCTGCTCGGCGTCGCCTACAAGCCCGACGTGGGCGACGTGCGCGAGTCGCCGGCGCTCGAGATCATGGCGCGGCTCCGCAAGGCGGGCGCGAACGTCTCTTTCCACGACCCGTACGTGGACGAGGTCCACGTGGCGGGCGAGGTGGTCAGGGGCCGCGACCTCGACGCCGCCGCGCTGCGCGAGTCGGACATCGTCGTCGCGATCACGAACCACTCGGTCTACGACTGGGGCGACATCGCGGACCGGTCGCGGCTGATCCTCGACACGAGGAACGGGCTCGCGGGCATCGAAGACGCGAACATCGTCCGGTTGTAGCTAGAGGACCTTCCTCAGGGCCTCGGCGACGCGCTCGACCTCGCCCTGAGACAGCGACGGGAAGAACGGGAGACTGAGGAGCTCGCCGGCCCACGCCTCGGCGCGCCGGGGGCGCTGGGCGACCTCGCACACCTCCGCGACCGCCGGCTGGAGGTGGACCGGCGCCGGGTAGTGGACGCCGGTGCCGATGCCGAGGTCGCGCAGCTGCTCGCGCACCTCGTCGCGGCGCGGGATCCTCACGACGAACTGGTGGTAGACGTGCGTCCGGTTGCCGCGGTCCCCCGGCAGATCCAGCCCCGTCCCGTCGAGCGCCTCGCGGTACCACTGTGCAACCCGGCGGCGCGCGGCGATCTCGTCCGGCAGGCGGCGCAGCTTCTCCGTCAGGACCAGCGCCTGCAGGTTGTCGAGCCGCTCGGTGCTCCCGACCTCCGAGTGGACGTTCGGCTGGCGCTGCCCGTGGTGGCGCAGCGAGCGCACCGTCGCGCCGACCGCGTCGTCGGATCCCGTCACGAACCCGGCGTCGCCCCACGCCCCCAGGTTCTTCGTGGGGTAGGCGCTGAACGCCCCGGCGTCGCCGATCGACCCGACCGGACGCCCGGCCACGGTCGCGCCGTGAGCCTGCGAGCAGTCCTCGAGCACTTTCCACCCGTTGCCGTCCGCGAGCTCCGCGACTCGTTCCATGTCGACCGGGAGTCCGTAGAGGTGGACGGGGATCACGGCGTCGACCTCCGCGTCCCCGAGCGCGTCGAGGTCGATCAGGTAGTCGTCGTCGTTGTCGACGATCACGGGCGTCATGCCGGCGGTCAGCACGGCCTCGCACGTGGCGAAGAACGTGTTCGCCGGCAGCGCGACGCGGGCGCCGGGCTGCAGCCCGAGCGCGCGCAGCGCGAGCCACAGCGCGGACGTGCCGGACGACACGCCGGCGGCCCAGCGGCAGCCGAACGCGGCGGCCGCGGCGGCCTCGAACTCCTCGAGCTCCGGCCCGAGCACGAAGCCGCCGCGCTTGACGAGGTCCTCGATCCGCGGCGCTAGGGCGTCCCACACCTCGGCGTTGTCGAGCCTCACCGGCGGGATGAATGCTCCGTTCATGTTCGGTCGTCCTCCAAGATCTCGCGGATCGTCCGCCGGATCGCGCTGTCCGGGCGTACGTACGCCTCGTAGTGCTGCCGATTCGCCTCCATCATCGCCAACCTCCGGCCGGGATCGGCGAGGAGGGCCGCCACCTGCTCGACGCATTCGCCGGCGGTGTCGAAGGAGAGGTAGTTCGCGGGGCTCGAGAACGCGGGAACCTCGTATCGCAGGCGTTCCGCGACCACGGCTTTGCTCGCCGCGACGTACTCCGCGAGCTTCCACTGGTTCGACTGGTGCAGTCCTACCGTCGCCACGCCGACGTCCGCGTCCTTGAGCGCGCGGAGGTAGCGCGGCCGCGACACCTCGGCGGGGTCGAGGAGGCAGTCGGGGTACTGCGACGCCGCGAACGCGGTCGGAGCGACGCCGCCGACGAAGCTCTCCCCGAACGCCTCGCGCAGGCTGCGCACGCAGCCGACGCGCATCTCGTTGAGCTGCCTCCGCTCCGCGCCGGCATTCTCCCTGGCCAGAAGGGCCGGATCCTCTCCCGGCTCGCCCTCGGGGTCGTAGACGCGCGTCTGGAACACGACCCTGGGGTCGTCACGGACTTGCGGCGGGCTCTCGAACGTCTCGACGTGCGGGTGCGGCGATCGTCCGGCGGCGGACTTCAACCCGCGGACGAGCCGCTGCCGCAGGGGGTCGCCGGCGCGCATCCTCCGGAACACCGCCGCTCTGTACGTGACGGGATAGTTGAGCCCGAAGGGTCTGATTCGGTCGCCGTGGACGAGCGAGGCGTTCTCAGCACGGCTGAAGCTTCGCTTGAAGTACAGGTCGACCGACCCCAGAGCTCGTTCCAGCTCGGAGCGCGGGATGTTGACGTACCCGTCGAGCATGTCGTAGGCGACGGGACGGCCTGTGATCGTCGCCGTCACGACGTTGGCGTGGCCGAACGGCGCATCCGCGGCGGGAACGAGGTCGTAGGCGAAGTCGATCTCCCGCCGGGAGGCGAGCATCGCGAAGCCCGCGACGACCTGGTAGACGTGCTGCGGATTGCCGGCGACGCGGACGGTACACCGGGGACGAGCGGCGTCAGGCATTCGTCGTCCGCTCTCCAGGAGCGGCGAGATAGATCTCGCGCCACGCGTCCACCTGACGTTCCATTCCGAACCGCAGCCTTGCGAGATCCCGGTTGCGGCGCCCCATCGCGCGCGCCTGCTGGGGGTTCTCGACTAGGTACGACATCTTCGCCGCGAGGGCGCGGGGGTCTCCCGCCGGAACGACGAAGCCGTTCACGCCGTCCTCGACGACCTCCGCCATCGCTCCAACGTCGCTCACGATGACCGGGAGCCCCATCGTCATCGCCTCCAGAAGCGCGTTCGGCAAGCCTTCCAACCACGATGAGGCGAGGACGAAGACATCGGAGCGGGCCAACAGATCGAGCTTTGCCTCGTCCTCGAGGTAGCCGTGCCATCTAACCGCGGCGGACATCCCGACGAGCTCGCAGCGTCGCCTCATCTCGGCCTCGTCGGGACCGGCTCCCGCGACGTCCACGAGGACGTCGAGCCCGTCGCGCCGCAGCAGTGCCGCCGCCTCGATCAGCTCGTTCACGCCTTTCTGGTTCACGAGCCGACCGACGAAGACGAACGAGTTGATCGGTCCGGACGTTGCTCTCGCCGCCGAACGTTGCTCGTACGCACGGACGTCGAGGAACAGCGGTACTTGCGCGATCGCGAGACCGTGAGAATCGCCCAGGGTGGACGAGATGCTCTCCTTCTGGAGCTGCGAGAGAACGACGATCACGTACGCCCGCTCGAGTGCTCGAACGACCGCCCGGCGAACGAGCCGGTAGCGCATCGGGCGTGGGCGATCCATGAGCCCTCCATGGAACTGAACCACGACCCGCGCGCCGTTCCGCGCCGCCACGACGAGCATCGGCAGGTCGCGGACGAGGCTGCGCGTATCCATCGAAGGGTTCAGGTGCACGATCGAACCGGGATGCCGCCGTACCAGCGCGCGCAGTCTCCAGGTCTTTCGAACGGCATCCGTCAGGCGCTCGAGCCGCGAAGCCTCCTCGGTGCCGTATCCGACCTCCAGGTGAACCAGGTCGAATGCCGCCGCGATCTCGCCCGTCATCAGCATCCTTATGTGTGTGCTGACGCCACCGCGCAGACGAGAGCGTGGACCGACCACGATCACCCTCTGCCGTTGCCCGCGCCGTGCACGCCCCTTCGACTCGAGAGCTCTCTCGAGCGCCTCTTCGGTTCGCTCCACCATCCGGTCGATCGCGAAGTGATGCTGCGCTCGAGCTCGGGCCGCCTCGCCCATCCGGGCCCTCTTCGCGGGATCGTCCACGAGGCTCTCCAACGCCTGCGCCAAGCCGCTTTCGTCCCCTTCGCGGACGAGGAACCCTGTGCCCCCCTCCGAGACGATCTCGTCCACGGAGCCGACATTGGTCGAGACGACCGGCCGTCCCGCCGCCATGAACTCGATGACGGACAGGGGGAACGCCTCGTCTCGGGAGCATAGGACGCCGACGTCGACGGCAGCCATCACGGCGGGAACGTCGGACCGAACGCCCAGGAAGAGGACTCGTTCGGAGATTCCGAGGTCCCCGGCCAAGCGCTCCAACCGCCGCCGTTCGGGGCCGTCACCCGCGATCAAGTAGCTCGTCTCTGGGTGTCGTTTCGCCACGCGCGCCGCGGCACGCAGGAACAAGTCGTGATTCTTCTCGGGACGCAGCTGAGCCACGATCCCCACGACCACCCGGTCGGGTGGAATCCCCAGCTCGGCCCGCACGCGCTCACGCTCCGTCGACCCCCGAGTGAACGCGGCGACGTCGATCCCGTTCGGTACCACGAGGACGTTTTCGGCGGGAAAGTGCTCCCTTTGCGCGATGTACCGCTTGTGCCTTTCCGAGAGAGCGATGCAGACGTCGACTCGCCTCCCGAACAGGCGATTCAACAAGACGCCCCGGCGCGCCTTCTCGCGGCGCGTGGCGAAGTGGAACACCGTCACGATCACCGGCACGCGTGCGACGACCGCCGCCGTCCAGCCCCACAGTTGCGTCAGAGGCTGGTTGTTGTAGTAGAGGACATCCGGACGCAGGCGTCGCATGAACCTCACGAGGCGCAGGAACCCCCGGACGTCGACCTTGTGGACGAGCATCCGGTCGACCACCGTGACGCCGGCGGAACGCAGCCCTTCGCCCACGGGTCCTGCCTCGTACAGAGACAACACCGAGACCTCGAAACGGCTCCGGTCCATCCGCCGCGCGACCTCTGCCAGGATGCGCTCGGCCCCCCCGACGTTGAGGCTCGAGTTCATGATCACTACCTTGATGCGTGCGCCAGACGGCTCGACCACTCGGCTACCCCTCGCGCCCGACGAGGTCACGGTACAGGCCGAGTGTCTCAGCGGCGACGTGATCGGCGCGGAACCGCTCGGCTTGCGCCCGTGCAGTGCGGGACATCTCCTCCCACCGGGCGTCGTCTCGCAACGCGTCGGCCATCCGCTCCGCCATGGCTTCGAGGTCACCGACGCCGACGATGGACCCGCCCCCGCCGGCCAACATCCAGGGGATTCCTCCGACACCGGTGGCGACGACCGGAAGACCTGCAGCCATCGCTTCGGCGATGACCTGCGGCGCGTTCTCCTCCTCGGACGGCAGGGCGAGGAGACGGGCCGAGCGATACTCCGCGTAGAGCTCCATCGGCGAAAGTGGTCCGAGGAAGTCGACGGCGTCCTGGAGCCCGAGAGCAGCGACGTCCTTTCGAACCTCGTCGGCGTAATCGGGCTCCCGCACGGGACCCGCTACTCGCAGACGAAGATCGGCGACCGTCCGGCGGACGACCGTGCACGCACCGAGCAGGTCGCGCAGCCGCTTCCGCCGGCCGAGGAAGCCCACGTACAAGATCGTGTTCGAACGCTCCTGCCGGCCCGGCGCCTCGAAAGCGTCGTCCGCGATGGCGTTCGGAATGATGCGGCGCTTTGCGTCCTGCGGCAGCTCTAGGTCGTCGCTTCCGTACGGCGAGACGAAGACCACTGCAGCAGCGTTCGTCAGGGTCTGCTTCATCACTCGTCGTGCCAGGAACGCTCGCAGAGGATCCGCGGAGATCCGTGCCTCCTTGTTCGGCATGCCGTGCACGGTAACGACGGAGGGGATGCCGAGCCGGTTCGCGAGCCGCACTGCGACACGCCCCTCCCCTGCCAGGCCCTGACCGTGAACCACGTCCGGGCGGAAGCCGGACTTCCGCAACCAGCCCCGAGCCGCCAGGTAGTCGGGCCACCCTTCCGAGAGGAGGGCCCATCGCCGCTGACGGCGTACAGCGCCGAACCCGACCCTCGCCCCGACGTCACCGGACGCGTCGTCCTCGGACATCCCGAGCACGACCACCTCCACGTCGTCCTGCCGCGCCAACGCTTCGGCGATGGTGCGGCACGCCGTCACGACGCCGCTCGCTCCTGCGCGCGACAGCCACGGGGTGACCAGCAGCACCTTCACCGGCGAGGTTCCCCCGCACCGGCGCGCGGACCCTCGACGGCGTGCCGCGCCGAGGCATCGATGAGACCCACGTTGAACCAGAACAGGCTGACGGCAAAGGAGAAGAAACGCATGTCGATGAGGTTCGCGCTCACGATGTAAGAGGCGGCTCCCGCCATCAGGGTTGCAATCATCAGCCGGTCCACTGCGGGAATCCTGCCTCGGAGGGCGGATACGCCTCGCCGTAGCCCGGAGCAAATGGCGGCTACGTAGAGGAGGAAACCGACCGCGCCGAGCTCGCCGAGGATCGTGAGGAACGTGTTGTGCGAAGTATCCGCGACGGCCACGGAGGCGCCGATCCGGCCGAACCCAACGGCGAAGTCTCTCGTCCTCACGTCGTACGTTCCGAATCCCTGCCCGACGACGGGGCTGTCCTTGAACATTCGGATGCCCGTCGAGCCGAACGCGACGCGGCCTTCCACGTTCTCCTGATTCCCGGCGCGCTCCTCGAGGAAGGCGCTGTCCACGAACCCTCCGACGTTCACGGCGAACGCAACGACCACGACCATGATGCTGCCGACCACCCACGGCCGAGCCTTCGGGTAGAGCCATGCGACCGTGATGATGCCCAGCGCCAGAGCAACCCACGCGCTCCGCGTGTACGTGAGCATCGTGAAGACGACGCCGACGATCATCGTCGGGACGGCCACCAGGCGCCATCCGGGCTGCCGCACGGCGAGGTAGACCGCCGCGAACAGACCGACGTGCGTGACGTATCCCGTCACTGCCGGGTTCCCCATCGTGCCGACGGCACGCGGGGCCCAGATCTCCTGCCAGACAGCCGCTCCGGGGAAGATCGCCGCACCGGTGACGACTTGGGCGACCCCGCCGACGCTCGTGACGCCCGCCACGATGGCGAGCGTGATCAACAGCCGGCGGCGAGACGACTCCGGGATCCGGTAGGCCAGCAACAGGGCGCCGAAGGGGACGACGTACGCCAACAGGAAAGTCCGCTGTGCCGTCGCCGCACCCTCGCCTCCGGCGCCTCCGCGCCAGGTCATGACGAGAGAGACGACCGCGAACGCCAGGAACGCGAGGAGCCACTTCTCCGAAGCGAACAAGCGCAGCCGGCGGCGCACGCTCTGACCGAGCAACGCGCTGAGGCCCGCGACCGGCAACAAGAACCTGTGGAACGCGAGCGTCAGGATGATGAGAGGCGAAGTCGGCTCCAACGCCTGCACGAAGGGGGCGACCGCGAGCCATGCGATCGTCGGGAGCGTGGCGTCGATTGTGGCGACAGCGACCATCGTGGCAATCCCGAAGCCACCCACCGCGAGCAACGGGTTCTTCACCCCCAGGACGCCCAGCAGGATGGCAATCGTCGCGATGCTCCCGGCGACGACGATGTCGGGCAACGTCCGCTTGTACGTCGTCACGTCGCCGGCCTCGTCAGCCGCAGCCAGCGCCCCGGGACGACGAGGACTGCGAGGTCCTTCAGCTCGTCGGACGTGACGAGCCGAGTCAAGAGGAGGATCGGGACGAATCCCGCGGCGATGGCAGCCTTGGCCGCGAGGGCGGTAACGGTCTCCGCATCGAACGTCACGGCCGCCCCGGCGCCGGTCGCCACCGCGAGCAGCGAAACCGCCCATGCCGCTGTGGGGAAGGGCACGCCCACCACGCGTCGCGCCGCGACGGTCGAGAGCGCCAGCATGAGCAGCTGGACTCCGGCGAACACCCATCCGATGCCGACGAGGCCCCAGCGATCGCCGACGGTCGAGTAGAGCGATACGGCTGCCACGGCCCCGATCGCGTTGTTGAACAAGATCAAGTTCATCTTCTCCCTTGCCGTCACGACCGAGTTGTTCACGCTCGCGACCGGCAGCCCCAGGAGAATCCCGCCGGCGACGAGGATCAGGACGGTCTGCGACTCCTCCGTGGCGCTCTCGCCGAACAGCGCGAGGAGCTCCCCGGAGAAGAGCAGCAGGACCAGTCCAGCGAGCGCGGTCCCGACCGAGTTCAGGCGGACGAACCTCGCGTGCAGACGCGGATGCTCGTCTGCCCGCACGTTGCAGAACGTGCTGTAGAAGCCCTTGTCGGTTACGACCATGAGGAAGCTTGCCAGCTGCGCCAGCACGAGCGCGCTCCGGTAGTACCCCAGGGATACCAACCCCAGCCCCCTGAGGACGTAGACCTGGTCGAGGCTGCGGATGGCGAACGACACGATCGATCCGGCGTGGAAGTACAGGCTGAACCTCCAGAATCCTTCCGGCACCAACAGACGCCGGACTCGTCCCCACGACCGGAACTGCCGCCTCCAGAGGCGCGCGAGCGCGACGGCGGCAGAAGCCACGTTCGCCGCTACGACGGCACCCAACACGTAGTTGCGGGCGGACTGCGACGCCAGGCGGTCGCCCATCGCTCCGACGACGAGCACCACGAACGTCAGCGCGGACACGAGCGCCTGCGACACCGCGAAGGACCTGAGCGCCAGGTCGGCCTGCAACGTCGACCACGCGATCATCTGCGCGATCCCGATCGGGAGGAACAACGCGAGATACCGGACCGCATCCGGGCCCGCGGCGTCGCCGTAGATCAGGTCGGGCACCGCAGGGACGAGCACCGCGACCGCGAGCAGCGCCGCACCCGAGAAGACGACGACCGCGGCATACGCGGCCAGAAACGACGTCTTGTCGCTCGGGTCCAGCTTCGGGAGGTAGTTCACCAGGACGTTCCCGCCGCCGACGACGAAGAAGACGCCGACCAGCGACAGAGTCAGCGTCAGCAATCCGTAGTAGCCGAGTAGCTCGGGGTCCGACCGGCCGAGGACGACGTTCGTGCCGAAGCCGCACGCCAGCGCCGTCGCGGAGAGCCACAGGATCCAGCGCGTCCCCGCGAGCGAGTGCGACACGATCCTCTCGGCCTCGCCCGCGACCGTCCCTTCGGCTGGAGGGACGACCGCGTCGGGCGGCCGCGTTCCGGCGTTCGGTTCCCCCGCCGGGGCTCCCGGCTCGATCACAGCTCGGCCGCGAGGACGTCCACGACGCGGCGGCCGGCCGCGCCGTCCCACAGCGGCGGGCGCTGCGCGGGCCGCCGCGGCCCCCGCAGCGTCTCGCGCGCGAGGTCGACCACCGTCGCCGGGTCCGTGCCCGCCAGCCGGTTGAGACCGGTCTCGAGAGTGATCGGGCGCTCGGTGTTCTCGCGCAGCGTGAGGCACGGCACGCCGAGGACGACCGCCTCCTCCTGGATCCCGCCCGAGTCCGTCAGGACGAGGGCCGCGCGGCTGAGCAACGCGGTGAAGTCCGAGTACGACAGCGGTGCGAGGTGCGCCACCCGCGTCCCTTCGAACGACAGCCCCAGCGCGTCCAGGCGCTTGGACGTGCGCGGGTGGACGGGGAAGAGCAGCGGCAGATCCTCCGCTATCTCGACCAGCGCGGCGACGAGGCCCTTGAGGATCCCGTCGTCGTCCACGTTGCCCGCGCGGTGCAGCGTGACGAGGCCGAACCGCGCGCCGTCCGCCACGCCGAAGCGTGCAACCGTCTCGTCCACCGACAGGCGCGGGAGCACCCAGTCCAGCGAGTCGATCATCACGTTTCCGACGCGGAAGACCTTCTGCTCCTCGATGCCCTCCGCGACGAGGTTCGCGTCGGCGTCCGCCGACGGCGTGAAGAGGAACTGCGAGATGCGGTCGACGACCACGCGGTTGCGCTCCTCGGGCATCGTCCAGTCGCGGCTCCGCAGCCCGGCCTCGACGTGCGCGACGGGCACCTTCGCCAGCGAGAGGGCGAGGGCCGCGGCGAGCGTGGACGTGACGTCGCCGACGACGACCCCGCAGTCCGGTCGCAGCTCTGAGATCACGGGCTCGAGGCGCGTGACGATCTGCGCGGTCTGCCACGACTCGGTACCCGATCCGACCTCCAGGTGAACGTCCGGGCGGGGAAGCTCGAGCCCGCGCAGGAACTGGTCGGACATCGCCTCGTCGAAGTGCTGTCCCGTGTGGACGAGCACCGGCTCGAAGTCGCTTCGCTCGCGCATCTCACGGAAGATCGGGGCGATCTTCATGAAGTTCGGGCGCGCCCCGAACACGAGCATCGGTTTGATCACGGTCACATGCTCCCCTACCCACGGGCGGTGGTCACACCGTTTATCGGTCGCGACGGGAGCCCCGCTTGAGGTGCGGCGGTCGCAGGCGACATCCATGAAAACATGCGGGCGTGCCACTTCCTCACACCCCGCGCCCGCCGTCGATCGACGAGGCGCTGGATCTCGCCGGGCGCCTCGAATCGACGTGGTGGAGCCGCGACGACGAGTCCTACGACCCGTACGACGGGCTGCTCGGGTTCTTCCCGCCGCGGCCCCTGCGGCGCCGGCGGCTCTGGCGCCTCGCGACGGTCCAGCTGCACAAGCGCTCGCCGGTCAACATCCGGCCCCTGTTCGGCGTGCGGCCGTCGCGCAACCCCTATGGCACCGGCGTCTTCGCCTCCGCCTGTGTCGCGCTGGAACGCCTGCGGCCCGACCCCACCCGCGGTAAGCGCCTCGCGCGCCGGCTCGAGTGGCTGCGCCAGATGCGTACCGGCGGCGGCTGGGCGTACCCCTTCCACGTCGAGACGAAGACCGGCAGCTACCCGCCGGCGGAGCCGAACATCGTCTGCACCGTGTTCGCCGGCGAGGCGTTCCTGGACGCCGGCGAACACCTCGGAGACACCTCCGCGCTCGGCGTCGCGCGCGAGGCGGCCACGTTCGTGCTCGCGGATCTCAGGGCGGAGCGCTCGGGGCGCCGCTACTTCACCTACCTGCGCGGTTACGAGCCGCTCGTGCACAACGCGAACGCCCTGGGGGCCCGCTTCCTCGTTCGGTGCGGCGCGCTGACCGGCGACGGACAGATGACGGCCGCGGGGCTCGACGCGCTGACACCGACGGTCGAGGCGATACGCGCAGACGGCTCGCTGGTGTACGGCGACGATCCGTCGATGCAATGGGTGGACGGCCACCACACCGGCTTCGTCGTCGAGTCGCTGTGGGACGTGTCGCGGCGTGCCGATCCCGGGTTCGCCGAGCCGGCCGCCGCGATGGCCGCGTTCTACTCGACCAGGTTGTTCGAGGGTGGATGGCCGAAGCAGTCGCCGGACTCTCTCTATCCGGTCGATACGATTGCCGGCGCGCAGGGCATACAGACGCTCGCGCGTCTCGGCGGCTCCCATATCGAGCACGCGCGCGAGGTCGCCGCTTTCATGCTGTCGAGGATGCTCACGAGGAAGGGGACGTTCGTCTACATGCGCAAGAGGTCCCATTCGAAGAGGGTTCCCTACGCGCGGTGGTGCGACGCGCCGATGTCCTACGCCCTGGCGGTCTTGGCCGCGGAGTCGCGATGAGGATCTGGATCGACATCGCAAACGCGCCTCACGCGCCGTTCTTCGCGCCGATATCCGACGAGCTCGAGCGCCGCGGCCATCGCGTGATCGTCACGGCGTGGGACCGCGGGCAGGCCCGCGCGCTGGCAGAGGAGACGTGGCCGGGAGCGATCCTCGTCGGCTCCGGCTACGAGCGCGGCGTCTTCGAAAAGGGGCTGTCGATCTGGCGCCGCGCCCGCGCGCTGGCGCGGCGCGTCCGGCACGAACGTCCGGACCTGGCACTGGGTCACGGGTCCTACGCGCAGGTCATGTCCGCCCGAATGATCCGCTGCCGTGCGACGACGATGCTCGACTACGAGCACCAGCCGGCGAACCACCTGTCGATGCGGCTCGCGCACCGGGTCGTCATGCCGCGCGCGATCCCGTTGAGCGCGGTGCGTAGGATGGGCGCGACTGCGCGCAAGACCGTCTGGTACGACGGCTTCAAGGAGGACGTGACGCTGTCGCGCTTCCGTCCCGACCCGCGCTTCCGCGAGACGCTCGGGGTCGCGGGCGACGACGTGCTCGTGACGGTCAGACCCCCGGCCGAGGGCGCGCTCTACCACCGCGAGTCGAACCCGATCTTCAGGGACCTTCTCGCCCGGCTCGTCGCGACGGGAGCCGTCGTGCTGGTCACGCCCCGCACGACGGGCCAGGGCGACGCGCTCGGCACCGTTGAGGGCGTCAGGATCCTGCGCGAGGCCGTGTCCGGCGCCGACCTGCTGTGGGCGTCGGACCTCGTCGTGGGCGCCGGAGGGACGATGACGCGCGAGGCCGCGATTCTCGGGGTGCCGTCGGTCTCGATCTTCAGCCAGGAACTCGGCGCCGTCGACAGAGCCCTGGTGGCCGAGGGGCGGTTGCTGCACGTCACCGACGTTTCGGCGTTCCCGTTCGACCGCGTGAAGCCGCGCGAGCGCGGCGCCTGGAACCCGGACGCCTCCGCGCCGGCGCGCGTCGTCGACGCGGTGCTGGGGCCGGGCGCGGCTACCTAGAATGGGCGCCATGCACAGAGACGCAGTGCTCGGCCTGATGAATGACATCCTCCGGCGGGCGGGCAAGTCTCCCGTCGACGACGAAGGCGCATCGTTGAGGGAGCTCGGTTTCCGCAGCCTCGACTTCTCCGAGCTCGCGCTGCGTGTGGAGGACGAGGTCGGCCACGAGCTCAACTTCGACGCCCCGGAGCTGCGCGCGGTCACCACCGTGAAAGACGTCCTCGACTTCTTCGCCGCCGCCGAGCCCGCACCGGGCGGGGCGCCGACGTAGTGCCCGGCATCGCGTCCACTGCGGTCGTAGAGCCCGGCGCCGCGATCGGCGACGGCGTCACGATCGGCCACTACTCGGTGGTCCACGCGGGGGCCGAGATCGGCGAGGGAACCACCGTCGGCGACCACGTCGTGCTGGGGATCGGCGGCGAGGGCGCGGCGTCTCTCTCGATCGGGCCGCGTTCGACGATCCGGTCCCACACGGTCGTGTACGCGGGCTCCGCGCTAAGCGAGCGCTTCGAGACCGGCCACCACGCCCTCGTCCGCGCCGGTGCGCGCACCGGCGTCAACTTCAGGCTCGGGAGCTACTCGTCGCTCGAGGGCGAGATCGTCGCAGGCGATTACGTGCGCATCCACGGCTACACGCAGGTGGGCGAGGGGTCGGTCATCGGCGACTTCGTGTGGATCTACTCGCTGTGCACGCTCACGAACGACCCCCTGCCCCCGTCGTCGCTGTTCGAGCCGGTGACGGTCGGCGACGCGGCCGTCGTCTGCCCTTCGTCGACGCTGATGCCCGGCTGCCGCCTCGGGCGCGGCGCGTTCGTCGCCGCCGGCGCGATCGTCTCGGGCGACGTCCCCGACGGCGCGGTGGTCTCGACGGACGGGCGCGTCAGCGGACGCGTCGACCGCTTGATGAACCTCGCGTCGGGGGTGAGGCACCCGTGGCTGAGGCACTTCACCGAGGACTATCCGCCCGACGCGCAGGCGCGCCTCGAGGCGCTGCGGGACGAGGTCCTCGCGGCGTGCAAGCAGGTGACCATTGGCTGAGGCCCCGCCGACGCGCAACCGCGTCGCGCTCGCCGGCGCGTGGCGGACGTGGGACGACGTCCTCGCGGAGGCGCCGGTCGAGCCGCTGCGTTCGTACGACCGGCGCATCGCGGTCGTCGCGGCCAACGCGCGCGAAGCCTGGCTCGCGCTCGCCGCCGTCGTCGCGACCGGAGCGGACGCGGCGATCCTCGGCGCCGACCGCCTCACGCCCGACCTGACCGAGCACCTCGATGCGTCGGACATCCGCGTGTGGGCCGACGGCTCGTGGCAGAACGACCCGGCGACCCCCCGGCCGGCCGAGCGCGGCCGCATCACCGTCGTCACGTCCGGCACTACCGGGCTCCCCAAGCTCGTCCCCCACACGCTCGATTCTCTGGGAACGGTTCGGGGAGTCACCGGGCCGCCGCGCACGTGGCTGTGCCCTTACGCGGCCGGGACCTACGCGTGGTTCCAGTGCGCGGTCCTGTGGCTGCTCGTCGACGGCCAGGACGTCGTGCCGGTCGAGACGGAAGAGCTCGACGAGTGGCCGCACATCGCACGGGAGTGGGGCGTGAACGCGATCAGCGCGACACCGACGTTCTGGCGCAGGACGCTCCTCTCCGCCGGCGAGGACGAGCTGCGTGCGGTTCCGCTGTCGCAGGTGTCTCTGGGCGGCGAGCCCGTTCCGCAGTCGCTGCTCGACCGTCTCCGCGCGCTCTACCCGCAGGCGCGGCTCACGCACATCTACGCGTCGAGCGAGGCCGGCGCCTGCATCGTCGTGTCCGACGGGCGGGCGGGCTTCCCGCGCGAGTGGGTCGGCTCGACCGGGTCGACCGGCGTCGAGATCCGCGTTGAGGAGGGCCGGCTGCTCGTCCGGTCTCCGTGGGCGAACACCGCGTCGGAGAGCGGGTGGATCGACACCGGCGACGCGGTCCGCATCGCCGGCGACCGCGTCGAGATCGTCGGGCGCGAAGAGGGCTCGATCGTCAACGTCGGCGGAGCGAAGGTCTCTACGGCCGAGGTCACCGGCATCCTGCTCGAGCACCCGAAGGTCGCGTGGTGCCGGGTATTCGCGAAGCGCTCTCCGATCGTGGGCGAGCTGCCCGTCGCGGAGGTGGCGCTGGTGTTCGGCGAGATCGCCGGCGAGGACGAGTTGCTCGCGTGGTGCCGCGAGCGACTTCCCGAAGTCGCGCTGCCGCGCCGGATCACGTTCCGCGACGAGATCCCGTCCACTTCCGCGCTGAAGAGCTCCACCTCGTGAACGTGCTCGTCACCGGCGGGTCGCGGGGGCTCGGGCTCGAGCTCTCCCGTCACCTCCTCGACCGCGGCCACAACGTCCGCAGCTTCGCGCGCTCCGAGACGGACGAAGCCCGCGCCCTCGCGCAGCAGTGGCCGGATTCTTACTCGTTCACCCCTGTCGACGCGACGGACTACGCGGCGCTGGAGGCGTTCGTCGCCGACGCGAAGTCCGCGTGGGGGACGATCGACGCGCTCGTCAACAACGCGGCGATGGGGCAGGACTCGCTGTTCGTGCATACCCCACCGGACCAGATCCGCCAGATCGTTCGCACGAACGTGGAGGCCCCGCTGCTGCTGACCCGCCTCGTGATCCGCCAGATGCTGCGGCAGAACGCGCCCGGGTTCGTCGTGAACATCGGCTCGATCAGCTCGACGGAGGGCTATCCGGGCCTGACCGTCTACGCCGCGACGAAGGGCGCTATGGACGCGTTCACGCGCTCGCTGGCACGCGAGCTCGGGGGCCGCGTCCGGATCAACACGGTCGCGCCGGGATTCTTCGACTCCGAGATGTCGAACGTCCTGCTCCCGGAGCAGCGCGACGCGATCTTGAGGCGGACTCCCACGGGGCGCCTGACGACGCCCGAGGACCTCACCGCGATCGTCGAGCTGATGCTGCGCGAAGACGGGAACCTCAACGGAACCGTGATCTCGGTAGACGGGGGCGCGTCGGCCTAGAGCGCGACGGGCGGACCGGCGACGGAAGCATCTTCGCTTTCCGTCACGCAGCCTCCTTGCGTACGAGTGCCGGGATCGTGCGCAGAACGATCGACACGTCGCGCAGCGGCGACCACGTCTCTATGTAGTGGATGTCGAGCTTGACCATCTCCTCGAACGTTATCTTCGAGCGCCCGCTCACCTGCCACAGTCCGGTCATCCCGGGCCGGACCTCGAGGCGGCGGCGATGCCACTCCTCGTAGACGGCAACCTCGAACGGCAGCGGGGGCCGCGGCCCGACGACGCTCATGTCGCCGCGGATCACGTTGATCAGCTGGGGCAGCTCGTCGATCGAGAGGCGCCGCAGGATCCTGCCGACTTTCGTGACCCTCGGGTCCTCCGTGAGCTTGTGGAGCCTCACGTCCTCGTCCTGGATGACGTCGCCGCGGATGATCCCCTCGACGAACTCCTCGTGGATCGTCGTGTCGGCCCCGTGCACCATCGTGCGGAACTTGAGCATGTCGAACGGCCTGCCGTCCATGCCGATCCGCTGCTGCCGGAACAGGATCGGGCCCTTCGACGAGAGCCGGATCGCAACCGCCGAGGCGAGCATCACCGGCGACGCGAGCATAAGCGCGACCGTGCCGATGAGGAGGTCCATCGCCCTCTTGGCGAGACGGCTCGTCTCGTTGAGCGGCTCCTGCAGGAGGCTCAACAGCGGGAAGTCGCCCATCGCGTCGAGGCTCACCTTGGTCGGGGGCAGCCCGAACAGCTCCGGCACCGCGCGCACCTCTGCGTCGCGCAGCTCGACGGTCGAGACGATCTTCGAGATGTCGCCGCGCTTGATCGCCGGGGTCGCGAGGACGACGTCGTCGATCGTCCCGGCAGCCGCGAGGTCGCGCAGCGTGTCGACGAAGTCTCCGCGCTTCACCGCGTCGTCGTCGATCTGCGCGTCGACGACGTAGCCCATCTCGGGATGAGCGCGCACCTCCTCGACGAACCCCGTGGCCGCGTCGCCGCTGCCCACCAGCGCGACGTGGCGGAGGTCGTGACCGCGGCGGCGGAGCCGGGCGAGGCCGTACTTCATCGCCACCAGCAGGAAGATCAACCCGATCGTCGCGAAGACCCAGTCGAGCAGGAACACGCCGCGGGAGTACGAGAACGCGCGGAATTCGACTCCGCCGCGCCAGAAGAACGTGAACACGACGTTCGCGAGCCAGCCGAGGCCCCCCTCGAGCATGGCCTCGACGAACTCCTCGGTGTACCCGCGGGACAGCCGGTTGCGGTGGTGACGGCCGAGGACGAACAGCGCGGCCCGCGCCAGGATCGCGAAGTAGAAGACCGCGACGTACGGACGCGCCGACTCGCAGACCGCGCCGTCGCAGAAGGGGTTCCCGTTCTGGACGAGGTACGCGAGCAGGAAGGCGGCGCCGCCGACGGCGGCCGCCCCCAGCGTGAAGACGGCGCGGAATACGAGCTCCATCGACTTCCGGGGCCGGGCACGGACCGCGGTCCGCTCGGCCGCGGCGGTGCGGTCGGGGGCGGCGCGAGGGGACGGCCGGGACCTGCGCTCCGGGACTCCCGGAGGCGGACCGAGGTCGATCGATCTTCTCGTGTTCAACGTCTCCACCGGTGTCCCACCCCGCTCGGCTGCTGGCGGTCTCCAGATTATGGAAGAGCGTAGGAAGGGTGGGAGAAAAAGACAATAGTCCTTTTCGCTTAGGGGTTCGCCCGCTCCCGCCGCGCCTCGCGCGCCGTCCGCCGCGCCGCCAGGAAGCGCGGGATCGCCCGCGGCATTCGCAACAGCAACCAGAACGGCCGGGCGACCCGCGCGACCCACAGCCCCGCCGACCCCCGCCGAGCGAGCGGCGTCCACGCCCGCAGCGACTCCGCCGCGAAAACCCGGTAGACGACGAGCGAGGCCTTCTTACGGAGGCCCTTCGCCTTCAGGAGCGCCGCGAGGCCGCCGACGACGGGCTCTCCCGGCGACGTCCGGCGGAGCACCTGCTCGACCGTGGGCCCCGGATCCACCCACGGCTCCAGCCCCAGCGCCCGGGCGACCTCGTCCCCACGCCCCGTCAGCGCCAGGCCACGGCGGAACGTCTCGACGGCGTCCAGGCGCCGCGCGAGCGCCAGGGTCTCCGACCACAGCTCCGGGACCGCGGCGTCGACACCCCGCTCGAGGTCCACCTGCGTGGTCGGCCGGTCCTCGGAGTGCTGCGCCGCGTGCAGCACGACGTGCAGCAGACGCACCGCGAGGCCGAAGACCTCGACGCGGCGGCCGCCGACCTCCATCGTCGTGGTTCCCGCCGATACCGCGCCCCAGAAGCGCCCCGGCTCCACCCCGACCCCGTGGATGCTCTCGTGGAGGTCTACCTGGGCCCCGTCCGAGGGCCGCGCCCAGGCGTAGCCCGGCTGCGGGTCGTTGAACGCTCGCTGCTTCCCTGCCAGCTCGAAGCCGGCGTCACGCAGCACCGCCCGGGCGTCCTCCAGGCGATCACTCGGCACGAGCAGGTCGCTGTCGGTGTAGGACCGGCCCCCCTCGGGGTACAGCCATCCGCGGAAAGAGGGACCCTTGAGGAGGACCGTCCGGATGCCCGCGCCCTCGAAGAGGCCCACGACCTCAGCCGTCACGCGGTCGACCCGCAGGACCTGCGCGGCCTCGAGGACCTTGGGCGGCAGCGATACCATCGCTCCTCCGTAGTAGTACCGATCCCTCGCCCCTTGATAATTGCACCCCCGGCTGGCTAGGGTGAGGCATTAATTTCCAGAAGCTTCGACGACTGAGCCGACTTACGAGGGGGTCCATTGGCTGCAGTGGAACGGAACGCCGAGGGTACTGCGGCGAACCTGCGCGAGTACCTGGTGATCCTCCGCAACCGCAAGACGAGCATCGCCCTCGTGACGCTGCTCGTCTTCGCGTCCGCGCTGGCGTATTCGCTGCGGCAGCCGCCCCTGTACCGCTCCGAGGCGAAGGTCCTGGTCAAGCCGTTCAACACGATCCTGAACCTCGAGACCGAGCGCGAGCTGGCTACGTCCGAAGCGGTGCGCGACGTCGCGGCCGAGAAGCTCGACGAGGAGCTGGAGGGGGAGCCGCTCTCACCCGCGAACCTGTCGGTGAGCGTCGCCACCGAGACCGAGGTCCTCATCATCGGCTACACGCACTCGGATCCCGGCGAGGCCCAACGGGCGGCGCAGGCCTACGCCGAGGGCTACGTCGACTACCGGCGCCAGGAGATCGTCGACGACATCACGGCGTCCGGGGAGTCCATTCGCCAGCAGATGGAGCCTCTGCAGGAGAGGCTCCTCCGCCTCAACAAGAGGATCCAGAAGGAGGACGACCCCGCGATCGTCTCGACCCTGTCGACGCAGGCCAACTCCCTCATCAGCCGCATCGCGATCCTCGAGCAGTCTCTCGCGCAACTCTCGCCTCCGGGCCGCCTCCAGGTCGGGCAGGTCGTCGAGGACGCCGACCTGCCGCTGTCGCCGTCGAGCCCGAACCACGTCGCGAACGGGATCCTCGGCCTCATGCTGGGCCTGGCGCTCGGCATCGGCGTCGCGTTCCTGCGCGAGCGGCTCGACGACCGGCTGCGCGGCCGAACCGACCTCGAGAAGTACGCCGCGGCCCCCGTCCTGGCGATCGTCCCGTCGGTGCCGGAGTGGCGGAAGGCGAAGCAGATCATGCTCGTGACCCTCAGGCAGCCCCACTCGGCGGCGTCCGAGGCGTACCGCACGCTGCGCACCGGCGTGCTCTTCGCGGCCGGGCAGCAGCACCTCAAGGTCATCCTCGTCACGAGCGCGAACGCCGGCGAGGGGAAGAGCGCGACCACCGCGAACCTCGGCGTCGCGCTCGCGCAGTCCGGCAAGCGCGTGATCATGATCTCCGGTGACCTCCGCAAGCCGCGACTCATCCAGTTCTTCTCGGGAGACAGGAGGGGGCCGGGCGTGACGAACGTGCTCGCCGGCGAGGCGAACCTGTGGACCTCGCTGGTCAACACGATGCTGCCGACGCTGAAGGTCCTGCCGAGCGGGCCCATCCCGCCGAACCCGACGGAGCTGCTGGGATCGCAGGGGATGCGCAAGATCCTCGAGGACTGCGCGGAGGCGGCCGACGTCGTGCTGGTCGACGGGCCGCCGATCCTCGCGCTGGCCGACGCGATCACGCTTGCGCCGCTGGCCGATGGAGTGCTGTTGGTCGCGGACGCGCAGGAGACCGACCGCGGCGCCGTCGAGCACGCCCGCCAGCAGATCGACAGGGTGCACGCGCGGGTGATCGGCGCGGTGCTGAACAACTTCGACCCGTCCAAGGCGGGAGCCCAGGCGTACTACTACCAGGACTACTACGCGTACCGAGCGACCGAGCAGGCGACCTTCCACGAGGGGGCCGAGCCGGAGCGCAACGTGGTGCGCGGCCGCTGGCGCCGCAACAGCTAGGCGTCGACTACCCGGACCTCCACCAGCAGCTCTTCCTCCAGCACGCCCTCGAGGCGCAGCACGCCGTCCTCCACGGCGCCGCTCCCATCGTCCACGATCTCCATGTCCTGCGGCGGGAAGACCTCGACCGTGTAGCCATCGGGCCGCACCAGGGCTTGAGGCAGCAGCTTCAGCTGGTAGCGCGCCCCCTGCGGCGTCTCCTCGAATACCGACGGCACCCGGTACCTGATCGTCACGTTCGAGGACTCGCCCGGGTCGAGCTCGACGAGGTCCCACGCCACGGGGAACCCGTCGTCCTCGTCCAGGATGTACGGGCTCTGCTCGCCGTTCTGCAGGAACCGGTAGACCGTCGCCTCCCGCGGCATGATCAGGTTCACGAACATCCCGTTGAAGCCCGGCGGGTAGCCCTTGAACGAGAAGCGCCCGAGCAGGTCCGACGCCGGTCCTGCCGGTGAGTTGTTCGTCAGGTCGATCGACACCGTGACGTGCGCGCCGCCGTCCTCCTGGAGCCGGATCGACGTGTCGACCTGCCTCTCGAGGAAGTAGTCGACCTTGTTGGCCGCGTAGTTGTTGTGGAACAGCATCTGGACGTGGTCGCCCTCGTCGGAGTAGTCGCCCTCGGCGTCGAGCGCCTGCAGGGCCTCCTGGTCGGCGGCGCGGCCGGAGTAGACCTTGACGTGCTGAGTGCGGACGGCCTTCGCGAAGCCTTGGGCGAAGGGCCCCGGCCGGACGTCCCCCTCCTGCACCCGCGTCCAGAACTGCCCGATCAGGTCGCCCAGGTAGAGGTTCTGGGCCTCCGGCGTGGGGAACTCGAGATACGAGTCGTGCAGGATGATCTGCGCCGCGTTCTCGCTCGTCACGTCCACGTCGAGCCCCGGCGCCCGCAGTGGCTCCATCCCCTCGAGCATGTAGCCCAGCGCGATCGGGTCCATCGCGATGACGCCGTCGGGGCGAGTCCCCTTCTTGGACTCGTAGATCGAGAGCAGGACCTCCGAGACCACCGGGAAGTGCGGGCTCTCGTTCACCTGCTGGACGCTGCGCAGCGCGTCGAGGGGGCCGTAGTGCTCGCGGAACCAGTGCGGCGCGCCAACCGTCTCGAGCGGCCGCCGCAGCAGGTCGCGGATGTAGCTGATGTCGTCGAGCCGGAGCCTTCCGTTCTCCGCGGAGAGGATCCCGTAGAGGCCTATCAGGCCCCCCGTGGCGCGCGCCTCGCTCGGGCTCTGGAAGGCCAGCAGGTAACGCCGGGTCCCGTTCCGGGCGAACAGTCCGGGCAGAGCGTCGAACAGGACCTGCGCCCGGCTCGCCGACCGGTGCGCGTCGTCGACCCGCTCCCGCGCCTCCGTGAGCGCCTCCCGGACCGCCCCGAAGCGGGGGTTCCCGAGAGAGCTCAGCAGCTCGCTCGACTCCTCGAACGTCTCGGCTGCCTCCGCGAGGAACGGCTCGGCCTCGGAGAGCGCGTCGAACCGGATCCTCCCCTCGCGGAAGACCGTTCCCGTGAGTCCGTCCTCGTCGGCCCCGAGGGCGTCGGCGCCGTCCACCACGGAGATCCCGGCCCTCGCCGCGTTCCCGGCGACGTCGGCAAGGACGTCGACCGCGTTGAGGTCCTCGGACAGCGGCGGGACCAGCGACGCCAGGGCGAACGCGGGGTGACCGGTAGCGCTGCGGGCGCTCTCGGCGCTCTGGAGGGCGGAGACGAACGAACGTTGGGCGTTCGCGAGCTCGACGTCACGGACGAGGTCGCCGCCCTCGTCCAGGTCGTCGGCCGCGGCCCTGAGCGACGACTCGAGCCGCATTCCCACGTAGATCCCGTCGGCGACCAGGAGCAACACCAGCACCAGGAAGAGCAGGAGCCAGGGGCGCCGAAAACGCCGCCCGCGCGCAAGCCCCCGGCCACGGGGCCGGGGGCTCTTTGATTCACGGATCAGCGCTCTACCTTCGAATCCGCCCTCCTGCTACTGCTGCTGCTGCTGCTGGTTCGGGCAGTTCTTCTTGGGCTTCTTGCCGTACTTGACCTTCGCCTTCTGACAGCCCGGCGGCTGGGGGTGCCCCGGCTTGTGCGCTGCAGGCGTGAAGCTCGCGCCACCGAGCGTAGCCCCGCCAACACCAAGCAGGCCGGCGGTCATCACGGCGACCGCGATTTTCACCTTCACTTTCGACTTCAAACTGCTCATCGGCCCTCCTGTTGGTTGGACTTGGAAAACCCTACAACCGACTCCAG
>JALZEG010000072.1 GCA_030862185.1 Actinomycetota bacterium | reverse complement strand
AGAGCTCGGCCAGCACGCCCCGCAGCAACGTCTCCATCCGGCCGGCCGCGCGCGCTCCGGCTCGCTGCACCTCCTCGTGGTCGAGCTTCGCTCCCAGGCCGGCGGCCCGGTTCGTGACCACCGAGATACCCAGGACGCGCGCTCCCAGCGCGTGCGCGGCGATCGCCTCGTGCACCGTCGACATCCCGACCAGGTCGGCGCCCATCGTCGCCAGCATCCGTATCTCCGCTGGCGTCTCGTAGGCCGGTCCGACGACGCCCGCGTAGACGCCTTCCTTCAGCGTGGGATCGACGCGGCGCGCCAGAGCGCGCAGCTCGGGGTCGTAGACCTCGCTCAGGTCGACGAAGGTCGGGGCGCCGAGCAACGGGCTCGACCCGGTCAGGTTCAGGTGGTCGGAGATCAGGACCGGGTCGCCGACGCCGAACGACTCGTCTATCCCTCCGGCCGCGTTCGTCAGGACGATCGTCCGGCACCCGGACGCGACGACCTCGTCCACGATGTGCGTGACCGCGCTGGAGGGGTGGCCTTCGTAGAGGTGGACTCGTCCTGCGAGCACGAGTGCCGGCGTCCCCTCGACCTCGCCCGCGTAGAGCGCGCCTTCGTGGCCGGGCACGCGCGTGTGCGGCCACCCCTCGATGCTCGAGTAGGGGATCGGCTCCGCGCCGGTGAGCGAGCGCGCGACGGGCGCGAGGCCGGAGCCGAGCACGACGGCGACGCGGAAGTCGCTCCGCCCCGTGATCGAGTGGAGGCTCAGATCCCGGTCGTCTCCGCGAGCTGGTCGGCCGAGAACGCGTCCACGAGCAGCTGGTCCAGACGCCGCGGTCCGTCGGGAGAGTCCACGAGCAGCTCCGGCCCCCCCGTCTCGAACAGGAGCTGGCGGCACCGGCCGCACGGCGTCACGAGGTTCCCGTCGGCGTCGACGACCGTGACGGCGACGAAGCGGCCGCCGCCGGAGTCGTAGAGCGCGGAGACGAGGCCGCACTCGGCGCAGAGGCTCAGGCCGAACGACGCGTTCTCGACGCTGCACCCGGTGAGGATGCTGCCGTCGTCGAGCAGCGCGGCAGCGCCCATGGGCGTGCGCGAGTACGGGGCGTACGCGCGCCCGGCGGCCTCGGTCGCCTCCGCCCGCAGCTCGTCCCAGTCCACGCGCTCGGTCATCGCCGCAATTGTGGTCGCTTGGCTGCCGTTTGACCAGCCCGTGATCCGGTGCGGGGCGGCAGTCCCAGGTCGCCCGGTCCGACCCTCGGTCGCCTGATCCCGAAAATCGGGAGCTTGCGACCGAGCATGTGTCGCGGGCGAGCGACTAGGCTCCGCGGCGCGTGAAGATCTACACGAAGAAGGGCGACGACGGCACGACCGGGCTCCTCTACGGGGGCCGCGTCTCCAAGGACGACGCCCGCACCGAGGTCTACGGGACGCTCGACGAGACCGTCTCGGCCCTCGGGGTCGCGCGGGCCGGGGGCCTCTCCGAGCGGGTCGAGGCGATCGTCGTCCGGATCCAGCGGGAGATGTTCGTCGCCGGCGCACAGCTCGCGACCGCCGAGGACAATCAGCCGAAGCTCCAGGACGGCGTCTCGCGGGTCACCCCGTCGATGACCGAGCAGGCGGAGCGAGACATCGACGCGCTGCTCGAGGAGCACCCGCTCCCCCAGGAGTTCGTCCTCCCCGGCGAGACCGCCGGTTCGGCCGGCCTCGACCTCGCCCGCTCGGTGGTGCGGCGGGCCGAGCGGCAGGCGGTCGCGCTCAGCCGGGACGGCGGGACGGACCCCGAGGTGCTGCGCTACCTCAATCGCGTCTCCGACCTGTTGTTCGCGCTCGCGCGCTACGAAGAGGCGTCGCGGGGGCTCCGGGCCGCTCCGTCTCGGGCGAGGTGACGGCGGTGCCGAGCGTCTCGCCGGAGCCCCATCCGTTCCGGTACTGCCCGGTCGACGGCACGGCGCTCGACCAGCCCGACGGCGAGGGTGGAGCGCGCTGCGCGACGTGCGGGCGCTCCTGGTACCGCAACTCCTCGCCCGTCGTCGGCTGCGTGATCGTCTCCGGCGGCAGGGCCCTCGTGACCGTACGCGGGATCGAGCCGGACGAGGGCAAGCTCGACGTTCCCGGCGGCTTCCTCTTGAACGGCGAGCACCCGGTCGACGGATTGAAGCGCGAGGTGAAGGAGGAGCTCGGCATCGAGATCGACGTCGACGTGTACGACTGCGTGCAGATGGTCCCGCACCCCTATGCGTCGGAGGACGACTTCAACCTCGCGCTGGGCTTTCGGGCGCGCTGGGTCTCGGGAGACCCTTCGCCGGCCGACGACGTCGCGGACGTGCGCTGGGTAGCGCGCGACGAGGTGGAGACTCTTGACTTCGCGTGGGAGCACGACAGGGAGCTCGTGAGAAAGGCTTTGGCACATGAAGAGAGATGACGTACCGGCGCTCGCGGGGGACTTCGACGAAGAAGACCTCGCGCGGCTCTACGGCGTGACGCGGCTGACGGTCGGCGCAGTGACGGTCCTCGCGCCGTCGCTGGTCGCGAAGGTGTGGATGGGCCGCGGCGCCGAGGCAGGCGTGTCGCGCGTCGCGCTGCGCGGCCTCGGGGGGCGCGAGGCCGCTCTCGGCATGGGATTGCTGCTCGCGCTCGAGCGCGGCCACTCACCGCGTCCGTGGCTCGAGGGCGGCGCGCTCGCCGACGCCGCAGACGCGTTCGGGACCTTCTCGCAGCGGCACACGATGCGTGCGAGCCGGTGGATGATCGCCACGGCGATCGCGGCCGCGTCGGCGTGGTTCTCGGTGCAGCTCGCGTCGGCGTTCGAGGACTGATCCGCTGGACTTCCGCCACTCCGACGAGCAGCTCGAGTTCTACGACTCGGTAAAGGACCTCGCCGCGCGCGTCGTCCAGCCCGGCGCGCACGAGCGCGACGTCGAAGGCCGCTTCGACCGTGACGTATGGGACGCGCTCGGGGACTTCGGCCTGCTCGGGCTGCCCGTGCCGGAGGAGTACGGAGGGTCGGGCGCGGACGTCGTGACGACCTGCCTCGCGCTCGAGGCGCTCGCCGAAGGAGGCCACGACTCCGGCGTCGGGCTGTCGGTCGGCGCGCACGTGACGATCGGGACCGTCCCGATCTGGCTCCACGGCACCGAGGAGCAAAAGCGCAAGTACCTGCCGGACCTGTGCTCGGGGGCCAGGATCGGCGCGATGGCCATCACCGAGCCGGAGGCGGGTTCCGACGCCGCGGCGATCAAGACGCGCGCGGTGCGCGACGGCGGCGACTGGGTGATCGACGGCTCGAAGATCTTCATCACGAACGGGTCGATCGCCGACTCGGTGATCGTGATCGCGGTGACCGACCCGGACGCGGCCCCCGGTCAGGGCGTCTCCGCCTTCATCGTCGAGCGCGGCACGCCCGGCTTCTCGGTGGGGCGCGACCTCGACAAGATGGGCACGCGCTCGTCGCCCTTGTCGCTGCTCCACTTCGACGAGTGCCGCGTCCCGGGCGACGCGCTGCTCGGCGCCGAGGGGGCCGCGCTGTGGCAGGTCGCGTTCGAGTGCTTCGACTGGGAGCGGTGCGTCATGATCGCCTCGTCGATCGGGGGCATGAAGGCGTCGCTCGACGGCGCGGTCGCGTACGCCAAGGGCCGCGTCGCGTTCGGCAAGCCCATCGGCCACCACCAGGCGATCCAGCACAAGATCGCCGAGATGAAGACCAACCTCGACGCGGCGCGGCTCGTCCTCTACCGGGCGGCGTGGCTCAAGCAGGAGGGGCTTCCGCACATGGTCGAGGCGAGCGTGGCGAAGCTGTTCGTCGCCGAGGCCGCGATGCACAACGCGATCGAGGCGACGCAGATCTTCGGCGGCTACGGCTACGTGAAGGAGTATCCGATCGAGCGCTCGATGCGGGACGCGAAGCTGATCTCGATCGGCGGGGGCACCTCCGAGATCCAGAAGATGATCATCGCCCGGTCGTTACTCGGCGAATAGCAGGCGGAAATCACCACGTCGTAATTCGCTTCAGCCGCTTTCCCGCGCGCCGATACGTAGGAGATGGACGAAATGGTCGCGTGCCCCGACTGCGGCACACCGAACCGGGCGGAGGCGGATCTCTGCATCCAGTGCTGGCGCGCCCTCAAGGAGGACGCTGTCAGCCGCATCCCGGTCGTCGCCCTGGCGGCCCCGGCCCCCTTGCCTCCGCCGCCCCTGCCCACACGGACCGTGCAGGTGCAGACGGTGACCAGGCCCGAGCCGGTCGCGGTGCGGGAGGCGACTCC
>JALZEG010000032.1 GCA_030862185.1 Actinomycetota bacterium | reverse complement strand
GCGAGCCGGGGAACAACCCGGCCACGTGCGCGTCGTCGCCGAGCCCGAGGACCACCAGGTCGAAGCGGTCCACGACCAGCTCGTCGTAGAGCGCGGCTGCCTCCTGCGGGTCGATCTCGCCCTTCATGCGGTGGACCGTCCTCGGGACCACGGCGTCGAGGAGCGTTCGCTTCGCCATCCCGTAGTTGCTTTCGAGGTGGTCGGGCGGGACGCACCGCTCGTCCGAGAGGAAGACGTCGACGCCGGACCAGTCGCCGCCCGCGCGCGCGAGCTCCGGGTAAACCGCTTCCGCCGTGCCGCCGCCGGTGATCACGACCGACCCGTCGCGGGGCAGCAGCCCGTCGATCACGCCCGCGGCTGCGGCGGCGAGCTCCGCGGCGGCGAACACCTCCACGTGCGCGTTCATACCTGAGGGTCGCGCCAGCGGCGGCCGTCGCGCCGCAGCAGCTCGTCCGACGACGGCGGCCCCCACCGGTCCTGCGCGTAGGCGCCCGGTCGCCCGCCGCCGCTCCAGTACTCGAGCACCGGCTCGACGACCTCCCAGGCCTCCTCGATCTCGTCGCGACGGGTGAACAGCGTGGCGTCGCCGAGCATGCAGTCCTGCAGCAGCCGCTCGTATGCCTCGGGCGTCCCAGAGCCGAAGTCGTTCTCGTAGTCGAACTCCATGTCGACCGTGCGCACGTTCACCTCGTGGCCCGGCACCTTCGCGCCGAACGTCAGCGCCATGCCCTCGTCCGGCTGGATCCGCAGCACGAGCACGTTCGGCTCGAGCTCCTCGACGGCGGTCTTGGCGAACAGCAGGTGGGGCACCGCCTGGAACTGGATCGCGATCTCGGTGACCTTCGCCGGCATGCTCTTGCCGGTCCGGAGGTAGAAGGGGACGCCGGCCCACCGCCAGTTGTCGACGAACAGCTTCAGCGCAACGAACGTCTCGGTCGACGACTGCGGGTCGACGCCTTGCTCGTCCCGGTACCCCTCGTACTGCCCCCGCGCCGCCAGCGTCCCGCACTCCGACGGCGGCCAGCGCCG
Organism: Actinomycetota bacterium; assembly: GCA_030862185.1. Classification (GTDB taxonomy): domain Bacteria; phylum Actinomycetota; class CADDZG01; order CADDZG01; family WHSQ01; genus JALZEG01. The sequence continues at coordinate 7,341 of JALZEG010000032.1, read as the reverse complement.
TACCGCCTTGAGCACCTGGACCTTCTCGTTGCGGATGGCGTCGGCGTCCCACGACACCGGGGGCTCGAGCGCGACGAGCGTGAGCAGCTGGAGCAGGTGGTTCTGGGCCACGTCGCGCAGCGCGCCCGTGTGGTCGTAGAACGCGCCGCGGCTCCCGATCGTGTCGTCCTCCGCGACCGTGATCTGCACGTTGTCGACGTAGCGGCGGTTCCAGATGGGCTCGAAGATCGCGTTCGCGAAGCGGAACACGAGGAGGTTCTGGACGGTCTCCTTGCCGAGGTAGTGGTCGATCCGGAAGATCTGGTCCTCCGAGAACGTCCGGTCGAGCACGCCGTTCAGCTCGCGCGCCCCCGCGAGGTCGCGGCCGAACGGCTTCTCCACGACGAGCCGGTGCCATCCGCGCGTGTCGAGGAGACCGCTCTTTCCGATCCCGTCGGCCACTACGGGGAAGAACTGCGGAGCAGTCGCGAGGTACCAGACACGGTTCCCGCCGGTCCCGTGGAGGTCGTCGATCTCCTCGAGCTTCGCGCGCAGCTCCCGGTAGGTCTCGTCCGACGACAGGTCGCCGGGAACGTAGAAGAGGTTGTCCGCGAAGCCGCCCCACGAGTCGTCGGGCTCGACGCGCGAGTGCTCGGCCACCGCGGCGCGCATCTGCTTGCCGAACTCCGCGTCCGACATGGCCGTGCGCGCGGTCCCGAGGACCGACGTCTGCTCGGGGACGAGGCTCTCGCGGCGCAGGTTGAACAGCGCGGGCAACAGCTTGCGCGACGTGAGGTCGCCGGACGCGCCGAAGATCACGACGACGCACGGGTCCGGCATCCTCCGCTGTGGAGTCACGACCCCCACACCTCGTCGAGGAAGTCCGCGATCCGGTCCGACAGCCGGTTCGGCGGGAACCGCAGCTCGAAGAACGACCGGGCCGCGACGAGCTCGCTGTTCGGCAGCTCGCGGTGGAGCGCGGCCGCGTCGGAGAACGGGTGGAGGATGTCGCGGGGGTGGGCGATTATCAGCGCGGGGACGTCGATCTTCTCGCGGATGCTCGGGTGCGGCGCGAGCCGGCCGGTGAGCAGCCCGTGGAGCACCGCCGCCGACGGGATCGGATCGCGCGACAGCGTGTCGAAGATGGCGTCCCAGTAGATCGAGACGCCCCGCGGGACGCGCCGCATCGCGCCGGCGAACCACGTGAACGGCCGTTCGAGCTGCGCGTACGCGATCGTCAGTGGCAGGAAGATGGCCGCGGCGGCCGGCGCGGCCCGCTCGAGCACCGGCATCTCGACGAACAGGGCCCGCATCCGCTCGGGCGTGTGCGAGGCGACTTCGAGGGTCACGTTCGCCCCGAGCGACGTCCCGGCGATCACCGCTTCGGGGACGTCGAGGTGGTCGAGCAGCGCGACGACCTGCCGCGCGTAGATCTCCATCGAGTGATACCGGGAGTGCGGCGGCTGGTCGCTCTCGCCGTGGCCCAGGAGGTCGATCAGGATCACGCGGTTGCCGCGGTCGGCGAGCGCGTCCGCGAGCGGGTAGTTGTGCGTGCGCGGCAGCAGCAGCCCGTGGACCAGCACGATCGGCCGTTGCGCCGCCCCCTGCTTGCGCCCCCTCTGCTCGAAGGCGATGCGGAACCCCTCGTAGCCGAAGGAGGGCATGTCGCCTAGTCCTGCACGTTGCGCAGCTGCTCTACGAGCTCGCGCTTCAGCACCTTGCCGGTCGACGTGCGCGGCAGGTCGTCGACGACCTCGATGCGCCGCGGGACCTTGTACGACGCCAGCTCCTTCTTGCACGCGACGCTCACGTCCTCCTCGGAGACGTTTCCGACGACGAACGCGACGAGCACGTGTCCGTACTCCTCGTCCTCGAGGCCGAAGACCGTCACCTCGTTGACGCCGGGCACGTCCTCGATGACCTGCTCGACCTCGATCGGGTAGACGTTCTCGCCGCCCACGACGACCATGTCGTCCGAGCGCGACTCGACGTAGAGGTACCCCTCCTCGTCGAGGCGCCCGAGGTCCCCGATGGACATGTAGCCCTCGCGCTCGGCCTTCGCCTCACCGGACGTGTAGCCCTCGAACAGGATGTCGCTCTTGACGTACAGCTCGCCGGTCTCGCCGGGCGGCAGCTTCTCTCCGTCGGGCGAGATGATCGCGACGTCGATCCCCTCCACGGGCTTGCCGACCGTCTTCGGCCTGGCGCGCATGTCTTCCGGCGTCGCGATCGCGACCCACCCGATCTCCGTCGAGCCGTAGAGGTCGTAGAGGACGTCGCCGAAGAGCTCGATGGAGGCCTTGCGCAGGTCCTCCGACAGCACGGACCCACTCGCCATCACGATCCGGAGCGACGACATGTCGTACCTCTCCTTCACGTCGTCGTCGAGGGAGACGATCCGGCGCATCATCACCGGGACGAACGACGCGGCCGTCGCGCGGTGCTCGTCGATCAGCCTCAGCGATTCCTCGGGGTCGAACTTCTCGGGAAGGATCAACGTCGCGCCGAGGACGGTCGCGAACGTGAACGTCGCGAGGCCGAACGAGTGGAACAGGGGGGCCGGGCAGTAGATGACGTCGTCGCGGCTGTAGGGGACTACCGCGAGCAGGTTCGCGAGCGCCGAGATGCCCGCCGCCGAGGCGTTACGCGCGGCCCCCTTGGGCGTGCCGGTGGTCCCGGAGGTGTGGATGATGACCTTCGGCGTCCCGCGGTCGCGCGTGAACGGCGCGGGGGGCGACGCCGGCTGGCGGCCGAGCTCCTGGTGGTACGGGTCCGAGCCTTCGAGGGCGTCCCCGGCGTTGCCGACGTACATCAGCCGGAGGCCCGGCGGAGCGCACTCCTCCACCTGCTCGGCGTGCGCGGTGTCGTAGACGAGGATGCTCGGATCCGCGTTCTTCAGCGTCGCCTTCAGCTCCTTCGGCTTCGCCCACGTGTTCAGCGGGCACGCGACGATCCCGAGCTTCTGCGTGGCGATCGCGAGCTCGACCATCTCGCGGCCGTTGCGGAGCAGCACGGCGACGCGGTCCGCCGGGCCGATCCCGCGCGCCTCGAGCAGATGGGCGGCCTGGTTCGAGCGACGGTCCAGCTCGCGCCACGTGAGCATCCCGTCGCGGTCGTAGAGCGCCGGCTTGTCGCCGAGCGAGAGGGAGTGCATCTGTGACGTGATACCAAGCGACGGCCCGCGCATGAGGAGCCAGGGGAGCGCGTAGCCGAGCCCGAGGAGGTTCTTGGGGCCGAGGGCGTTGGCCTCCTTGAGCCGCTGGAGGTTCCGCGGCTGGACGAACTGGCTTATCTGCTTGAGGCCGTCGCTGAGTCCGGACATGGGAGGGCAAGGGTATTACTAGGGGGTGGCCGTCCCTGCCCGTAGCCCCGCCGACGGCGGCGGCTTCGCCGACCCGAACGCGCACCTCATGACGTCCGCGTACTGACGGCGCGACCACGCGGCCGCGAGCACGTTCTCGTCCCCCCGGTCCTCGAACCCCTCCGGCAGCTCGTCGCCGCCCCAGTTCTCCCGGATCGTGTAGCCGTTGAGGAACTCGGCCACGTCGGCCCCCGTCACGCCGAGCTCCTTCATGACGTCCTTGTCTAGGAACGGCCCGACCGGGTTGGCGTTCTCGACGATCGACTTCCCCGGCGGGACGTCGAAGTGCGCATCGAGGTCTTCCTGGAGCTGTCCCTGCAGCAACGGCCACGCGCCGCTCCGCTCCGGCGAAGGGGTGTGGCCGTGGTCCGCGCTCAGGATCACGGCGTAGTCGCCGACGTTGTCGTCCAGCCACTCAAGCAGCCGCCCCAGCGCGGCGTCCTGCGCCTCCAGCACGTCGCCCATCTCCGGCGAGTCCATCGTGTACTGGTGCCCGACGATGTCGGTCGGCTTGTAGTTCGTGAAGAAGAAGTCGGGCACGTCGTCGGCGCCGTAGCCCTCGCGCTCGAGCATGGCGAGGATCGCGTCGGTCTCCCAGCGGACCCACGCGGGGTTGTCGTGGAGCTTCATGATCTCGTGGCCGCGCCACTTGCCGTCGGCCTTGCCGTCGTCGAGGTCGAGCTCGTCGGCGTGCTCCTCGAGCCCGGGGAAGTGCTCGAGGTACTCGGGGGCCGCATAGAACAGCGGGTTGCCGGTGATGCGCTCGTCGCTCCCGATGATCGCCAGGTGGTCGGCGTCGCCGCCGGGGGTCGCGGTGCCGTGTCCCAGCATCCCGAGGTGCCACGACTTCCACGCGAGCATGCCGACGAGCGGCGCGTTGCCCAGGGCGAGGTCGATCTCGTCCCCGAACGTCGTGACCTTCAGCTGTGAGGGGTCTCGCTGGTTGAACGAGATCGTCACGTCGTCGCCCGGGCGGAGGTTGATCGCGGTGACGCCGTGCGTGCGCGGGAAGACGCCGGTGCCGAGCGTCGAGTGCGTCGCGGGCGTTATCGACGGCGACGAGCCGACGGTCGCGGCGACGTACGACGTCCCTTCCCGCTCCATCCTGGCGAGGTTCGGCCACCTGTCCGGCCAGCGCTCGAGGACGTTCCGGCCCACGCCGTCCCACACGATCGTGACGACGAGCTTCGGGGGCGCGCCGCCGGCCCCGAGCGCGTCCTCCAGCACGCGTCCGTCGCGCTGCGGGAGGTCGACGCCCGTGAGCGCTCCCGCGGTGGAGAAGACGTCGGCGAGCGTGGCCGTGTCCCTCACGCGTCCCTGCGGCTCGATCACGCCCGGTCCGTAGAGGACGAGCGGGACGTTCTGGAGGTAGTCCCACGGCCCGGAATGGCTCGTGACGTCGAAGGCACCGGAGTAGTTGGGCTCGAGCGGGACGAACGTGACGTCCTCGGAACGCTTCGGGTGATAGCCGCGCCAGACGCGTGCGAGCAACGAACGATCGAGCGCGCACGCCCTCTCGACCGGGTCGTTCGACTCGAACGTGCGGTCCTGCTGCGCGACCCGACGGGCGTCTGGGGCCGTCTTGTCCTCGCCGCCGGTCATCGCGGAGGCGGCGAGGAAGCCCCCGGCCACGACGACGACGAGCGCGACGGCGGTACGCAGGAGCCGGACTCGCCGTGACATGGCGGCGAGGCTACTAGTGCCACGCGGTCAGGGAGCGGGCGGCGGCTCGGCCGCGGGCGGGGCGGTCGCGAGGATCGGCAGCGCCGCCACGACCAACACGGCCCCCAGCGCCACGCGAGCCGTGACCTCCTCACCCAGCACGAGCGCGGCGAGCACGACCGTGGACACCGGCTCGAGCATGCTCGCCACCGCCACCCGCGCCGAGCCGATCAACGAGATCGCCCAGTAGAGCAACCCGAACGCGACCGCCGTGACCGCGCCGAGGGCGGCGGTCTCCGCGAACGCCTCCCTTGCCAGCGGCGTCCGCGTGACCACCGTCCCGATGCCGAACGCGATCCCGGCCCCCAGCGCGATCCACGTCGCCGCGACCGACGGAGCTACGGGCGCGGCGACCACCTGGGCCACGAGCAGGTAGACCGCCAGCGACATCGCGGCGAGCAGCGCGAGCAGCGGACCCGCGAGCGACTCCAGCCGGATCGAGAAGATGAGCGCGACGCCGAGGCTGCCGAGGACGAGGGCCGCGAGGGTCCGGTGGCTGTAGCGGTCCATGCGGGTCGCGAACGCGAGCAGCGAGGTCCACGTCGGGTACGTGAAGAAGACGAGGCTGACGACGGCGGCGGGGGCGCGCTCGGCGGCCATGAAGAAGAAGGCGGCCTCGGCCGCGTACGCCACGCCACCGAGCAGCAACAGCCGGACGGCGTTCCTGCGGCCCGGCCACAGCGAGCGCCGCGTCGCGGCGTGGTAGAGCGCGAGCAGGACGCTTGCGATCGCGAACCTCGTCGCGAGGAGGGGAAGCACCTCTGCGCCGTCTCGGTAGGCGAGCTTCGCCAGGATCGCGAACGTCCCGAAGACGACCGCCGCGACGGAAGACACGACGATCCCGCGGATCTCGACGGGCAGAGGCGTCAACCCGGCGGGCTCACCGCACGGGGTCGAGGACCTTCGCGCCGCACGTCTCGAAGCCGTACGACTCGGCGGCCTCGCTCACTTCGTCGGTGACCTGCTCGACCTCCCGCTGTAGCTCCTCGAGCTCCTGCGTGTCCCGGTCGATCGAGGCCCGCGCCAGTGGCTCGAGCAGGTTCGTCGCCCTCTCGAGGCCGTCGATCATCCGGTCGACCTGCTCCTCGTCGTCCGCGGGGGGATCGAGCGCCCGCAGGTCGGCGACCAGCTCCTCGGAGACGGCCCGCGCCTCGCGCACGTAGTCGAACACGCCTTCCTCCACTCGCGGCTGCCCCATCTTGCCGATTGCCTCGTCGGCCTCGCGGCATGCCTCGTCGGCCGCGTCGATGTACTCCTCCTTGGAGAGGGCGTCCTCCGTGCAGGCTCCGAGCACCGTCGCGGCGAGCACCGCCGCCGCCACTATCCTTGCTGTCCGGTTGCGCACCAATACCCCCTGTCGAGGTGTGCGGGCACTCGACCATAGTCGAGCGCCGAGGTCCCGAGGACGGAGGACACCTGTTGGAAGTCTCGCCCTGGCTGTACGTCGGCTTCATCGCCTTCGTGGTGGCGATGCTGCTCGTCGACCTCAAGCTCTTCCACACCGAGGTGCACACGCCGACGGCGAAGGAGTCCGGCATCTGGGTCGCGATCTGGGTGTCGCTCGCGCTCGCGTTCGGGATCGGGCTGTGGATCCTGGAGGGGTCGAGGGACGCAGGCGAGTACTTCGCGGGTTACCTGATCGAGTACTCGCTCTCGGTCGACAACATGTTCGTGTTCGTCGTGATCTTCGCCTACTTCAAGATCCCGCTGTCGCACCAACACCAGGTCCTGTTCTTCGGGATCCTCGGCGCGATGGTCTTCAGGGGCATCTTCATCGCCCTGGGGACCGCGCTGGTCCAGAACTTCGACTGGGTCATCCCGATCTTCGGGCTGTTCCTCCTCTACACCGCGTACAGGATCGCGAAGGGCTCCGCGGAGCACGTGCATCCCGAGGACAACCCGGTGCTCAAGTTCGCGCGCAAGCGGTTCCGCACGACGCACCAGCTCGACGGACAGAAGCTGTTCACGGTCGAGAACGGGAAACGAGTCGCGACGCCGCTGTTCATCGTGCTGCTGTTCATCGAGACGACCGACATCTTCTTCGCCATCGACTCGATCCCGGCGATCTTCGCCGTCACGAAGGAGCCGTTCATCGTCCTGACGTCGAACGTGTTCGCGATCCTCGGACTTCGGGCGCTCTACTTCCTGCTGGCCGGGGGCATGGACCGCCTCCACCTGCTGAAGTACGGCCTCGCCGTGATCCTCGGCTTCGTCGGGGTGAAGATGCTGCTCGAGGGGACCGAGATCGTGGGCCTGACCGACCACGCGATCCACGTGCC
>JALZEG010000031.1 GCA_030862185.1 Actinomycetota bacterium | reverse complement strand
GGCGTAGTTCAGTTGGTTAGAACGCCGGCCTGTCACGCCGGAGGTCGCGGGTTCGAGTCCCGTCGCTCCCGTAAAAAACATCCTGCAAATCGGGATCTTTTGTTGTCAGTTTTGGCGCAGACGACCGCCGGCTTCCCGCCGGCCTCCCGCGCTGAGTCCGCACCTGGAGACCAGCCGCGAGCCGGACGCGAAAAGTGCTGCAAACGAGTATATTCTGTCGCCGGCTTACGCGCTAGAAGAGTCACCGGTCCTCGGATCATCCCGCGCAGATCCCGCCCGCGAATCGACGACGATCACTCACGAGTGGCGCCTCGGCCCTCTCTGCAAACGAGTAACCGAGTGCGCGCGGTGCGACGCGACTGGACGCGTCCTCACCCGGCAGACGAGTTCCGAGCCAGCGCTGGCCCGGAGCATGCTCGACGCCTGCGCGGAGGCCTGCCGCATATGCGCGGAGGAGTGCGAGCGGCACGCGCCCTACCATGAGCACTGCCGCATTTGCGCGGAAGCTTGTCGGCGTTGCGAGCAGGCGTGTGAGGACTTGCGCAGCTCGATCCGCGGTCAGAGCTAGCAAGGCGCCGACTGATATCTGACGTGTCGCCGTCCGCTCGGTTTGAGCCATCGCTTTAGAACCCGAAGGGCCGCAGTATCAGGCGAGCACAGGCGATCGCGACGACGCTCGTCGCAATGCCGATGAGCCAAGCCCAGGTTCCTTCCGCGACTGGCCAGTCGTGGATGGCGCGAGCCCGCTTTTCGAGCGCGTCGGCGGCACCAAGCAGCGTGTGCTGGCGCCCGAGAGTTTCCAGCGTCGTGGCGGTGCGCACCGGCTCGTACGCCTCGGCATAGAGCTGGCGGGCAAGCTCGAGTTCGCCCTCCTTCACCTCCACCATCTGCCGGCGTCGTGTCGACCCTTCACTCCGCGCAGGATTATCCGCGCTTGCTGACGGCATACCGCAAACATCCCGGCGCGTCGCCTACTAAGACAACGCTCCATCCCGCATCCGGACGCAATTCGAATCTGACCGCTGCTTGAGGAGTGGCGGGCATCGCGAGGCGATGCGCGGGTACTTCTATGGCGCGCGCGTTGTCTAACTGCGTGGCGCGCTGCGATGGAGTAAAAGGGGAGGGAACGTGCAGCCAAGGGTCCTGCAGTACGACGTACAAGGAGAGGGCGAGCCGCTCGTGCTCGTGCCCGGCGGTCTGACCGGTTGGCTCTCATGGATTCCCCACGTGGAGCGTCTTTCTGCCACGCGAAGTACGGTCCGGGTTCAACCGATCCACAACGAGCTCGGGTCTGCCGGCCGCCCCGGTGAGCCGGGCTACACCGCCGAAACGGAGCGGGAGAGCCTGCGCCTGACGCTCGACGCGCTCGGTATCGACGTTGCCGATTTCGCCGGCTGGTCGGGGGGCGGGCGAGCGCTGATCGAGTTCGCCTTGGCCTACCCAGAGCGGGTGCGGACACTCACGCTCGTCGAGCCGGCCGCCCACTGGATCCTGGAGCAGCTCGGTGAGCACGTCGCAGAAGTCGAGCAGGCGAACGCGCTCATCCACGGGTTCGCGGGGCGAGAGGTGACGCAGGACGATCTCGCCGAGTCCCTGCAGCTGGCAGGTCTCGTCCAGCCGGGAGAGGATGCCCGCGAGCATCCCGCTTGGGATCGCTGGCTTCCGCACCGGATGGCGCTTTCGTGGCAGTCGGAGGAGCTCGACCGATCAGATCGTTCCGTCGACGAACTCGTCAACATCCGCTGTCCGGTTCTCCTCGTGAAGGGGAACGTCACGGACGAGGTGGACAAGCGAGTGGTCGATGTGCTGGGCGAGCGGCTTCCGAACGCCACAGTCGTGGAGCTCCCGGGCGACCATGCCTCGCATATCCAGAGCATCGATGACTTCTTGGAGGCGCTCGAGAGTCACCTCGCGTCCGCGTAAACCAGTCTCGTGAGATCGAGAGCCGGTCCTGGAGGTCGAGGACGGTGTCGTGCAGGTGGCTCAAGAGCGCGACAGCATCGCCGGGGGCGCAGTGCCGCTCACACCGGTCGCTGGCTGGTGCGACTTCGACGCCATCATCGTCGCGATTTGGCGCTGGAGCCTGATGCTCCTCCTCGGCGCCCGGTCGCCGCCCTTGCCCACGGTCGGTTCAGACGCGGGTTCTGCAGCGGCATGGGCTGGAAACGCTTTGGAAACGGCTAGGTGAAACCGGGCGAAACCAGAACCTACCGAAAACCGCCTGTTCAAGCGGTTTTTGCGGCTAGGTGAAGCTAGATGAAACCGTTCGGACCAACCTGTCACGCCGGAGGTCCGGTTTCGAGTCCCGTCGCTCCCGTCCTCAATGCCCCTGGTAACGGGAAGGCTCGTCATAGCGGGCGAGCTTCCCAACGCACCGACAGACCCTCGCCCTCGTGCCTCCTCTCTAGATCAGGCGGTGCTGGGTCGCCCAGCGCGTGAGTTCGTGCCTGGTGGACAGCTGGAGCTTGCGCAGGACGTTCGAGACGTGGCTCTCGACCGTCTTCACCGACAGGTGCAGGCGCGCGGCGATCTCCTTGTACATGTACCCGCGCGCGATGAGCTGGAGGACCTCGCGCTCGCGCGGGGTCAGCTCGTCCAGCTCCGCGTCGCCCGCGACGCGCTCGCCGGCGCGGAACGCGTCGAGCACGAAGCCGGCGAGCCGCGGCGAGAAGACCGCGTCCCCGGCCCTGACCCGTTCGATGGCGGACGCCAGCTCCTCGCCGGAGATCGTCTTCGTCACGTACCCGCGGGCGCCCGCCCGGATCACGCCGATCACGTCCTCGGCCGCGTCCGAGACGGACAGAGCCAGGAAGCGCACGCCCGGCCGTTCGGGCGCGACGGCGTTGATGACCGCGTCGCCGCCGCCGTCCGGAAGGTGCACGTCGAGGAGGACGACGTCCGGGTCGAGCTCCTTGATCAGCGGCACGGCATCGGCCACGGTCGCGGCCTCGCCGACGACCTCCACCGCCTCGGCGAGCTCCGCCCGGACGCCGGCGAGGAACAGCGCGTGGTCGTCCACCAGGACGACGCGGGCCTTCACGACGACCTCCGGGGCACGCGCAGCTCGACTTCGGTTCCCTCGCCCGGCGTGCTGACGATCGTCGCCCGCCCTCCGGCGCGCTCGAGCCGGCCCTCGATCGAGTCGACGAGCCCGCGCCGGTCCGGGGGGACGGCTGCGCGGTCGAAGCCCGCCCCGCGGTCGTGGACGAAGACCGCGACGGCGTCGTCCGTGACTTCGGCGTAGACGTCGATCCTCTCCGTGCCGGCGAACTTCGCCGCGTTCGTCATCGCCTCGCGAGCTGCCAGCACGAGCGCCTCGACCGAGTCGTCGAGCGGACAGTCCCCACCGCTTGCGAGCTCGACACGGACGCCGTGGGCCTCCTCGACGTCCGCCGCGGCGGCTGCGAGCGCCGCCCCGAGCGAGGCGGCGCCGTTCCCGAGCGGGAGGTCGCCGTAGAGCCAGCCGCGCAGCTCCCGCTCCTG